>CANBDZ010000085.1 GCA_947367375.1 uncultured Bacteroidales bacterium
TTTTTGCCCTTGGGTGGGCTGATTTATAAATATCCTTCAGTCGGGAGATACTGCTGTGAGTATAGACCTGAGTTGCCGCGAGTGATGAGTGACCAAGCAGCTCCTTAATGGAGTTCAGGTCTGCCTCCTCATTCAACAGTCCGGTTGCGAGAGAATGGCGCAGGACGTGAGGAGATTTCTTTCCCGTGATGCCCTTGACACCTCCAAGCTCGCTCTTGACTGCCTTGTCCACATAGACAGGATACAACCTTTGTCCCCGTCCAGTGACAAGAAGCGGCTCTTTCAAAGACCTTTTCCCACCGCACATCGCCTCAACTGCTTCCAAATATAATAAAATTTCCTCACACAACGCATCTAAAATCGGAATTTCTCTCATTTTATCTCCCTTTCCCCGCACTTTGACAACTTTTCTGCCAAAATCCACATCCGAGATGTTCATTCCTATCAATTCAGAACGGCGCAGACCGAGTCCATAGAGCATCGAGACAATGAGTCTGTCCAGACGTTTTTTATACATTGCCTCCCCGCTTTTCGTGTTGGGTTCCTGCTTGAAAGCTTCGAGTTCACCACGGTCAAAAACCATCTCGTGCGTCATATTGAAATAGCCCTCAAGAGCCTCCTTCCTGAAATAGGACGGAAGGCGTTTCTGCTGCTTGGGCTTAGGAACGAGCTTAACAGGATTTGACTTGAGAAGTTCCTTGGAAACAAGGAAGCGGCAGAATCCGCTCAAGGCCGAAAGATGCAGTCCGACTGTCCTCGGTGACATACCTGCATCCAGCATATTCACCTCATATGACCTGATCTCCGAAGGATTCAGAGACTCCAGAAGTTCATCGTCGGTGACATCAGCACAGCCGTGCGTCACACGCACAAAACTATTGAGGACGTCTGTATATATGGACACGGTCCTTTCGGAATAGCGCCTGACGTCCCTTACATATGAAATATATTTATTGAATATATCCATTATTTCACCGGATACATGCCGAGTTCGGCAGCCCTTTCGCGCATGAATGCGTCAGCTGCCTCGAAGTTGTTCTCGATGGTACCGTCGAGGATGGCATTCTTGACAGCCTCCTTGAGCTGACCGATGACATTGCTCGGCTCGATACCGAAGAGATCCATCACATAATCGCCTGTGATAGGATTCTTGAAGTTTCTGATGGCGTCCTTTGCCTCAACTTCAACAAGTTTGGTCTTCACAAGTTCGAAATTGGACTTGAGCCTTGCCACCTTACGAGGATTCTTCGATGTGATGTCGGCGCTGCAAAGGAGCATAAGGTCATCGATGTCATTGCCGGCATCGAAAAGGAGCCTTCTGACTGCAGAGTCTGTAACCTCCTCTGTAACAAGTGCTATCGGTCTAAGATGAAGATTCACAAGCTTCTGAACGTACTTCATCTTTTCATTGAGAGGCATCTTCAGACCCTGGAAGATCTTCGGGATCCATCTCGCTCCCACAACCTCGTGACCATGGAAAGTCCAGCCGAGAGCCTGGTCGTATCTCTTTGTTGCAGGCTTTGCTATGTCGTGAAGGAGGGCTGCCCATCTGAGCCATACGTTAGGCTCTGTGCGGACCTTCTCCACCTCGACTCCGTCTTCGAAGAGATAGTCCTTCAGAGTGCCTTCTGCAATTGCCTGCATTTCTGCCTCAGCCACATTGTCAAGCACTTCCAAAGTGTGAGTAAAGTTCTCCTTATGTCCTTTTCCGTCAACGCTTTCCACGCCCTTGAGTTTGGCAAGCTGAGGAAGGATATAATCAAGAAGTCCGGTCTCATCAAGGAGTTTGAATCCGATGGAAGGCTTAGGTGTGACGAGCATCTTGTTGAGCTCCTCCACTATCCTTTCTTTAGACAGGATCTCCATCCTCTGTCTGTTACGGGCTATGGACTCCAAAGACTCCGGAACTATTGTGAATGTCTGTTCTGCTGTAGAAAGTTTGGTTGCGAACCTTATGGCACGGACCATTCTGAGAGGGTCATCGCTGTAGGTTGTGTCCGGATCCAGAGGAGTGCGGATGATGCCTGCAGCAAGATCCCTGATGCCTCCGAACGGGTCCACAAGGGCACCGAAGTCATCTTTCTGGAGGCTGAACGCCATCGCATTGATGGTAAAGTCTCTTCTCAACTGATCATCCTCAAGAGTTCCGTCCTCCACTATAGGCTTGCGCGAATCCCTACGATAAGACTCCTTTCTTGCACCTACAAACTCAATTTCGATTCCCTGGAATCTGAGCATTGCCGTACCGAAGTTCTTAAAGACAGAAACATTGCTGCGAACCTTCTCTCCGACAGCCTCAGCCAGAGCGATGCCGCTGCCTTCCACCACTATGTCGATGTCCTTGCTCGGACGACCGAGGAAGCAGTCGCGCACATATCCGCCGATGACAAAAGCCCTGACGCTGAGGGACTCGGCGACTTCGGAAACAATCGAAAAGATCTTATGATCCAGAAATCCTTGTGTTATTGTTGACATATCATTTCGGAATATACCGGCAGCGAAGCGGCAGGAACATATTGTATATTTCCGTCCTTTTCCTCCTTACGGCATATAAAGGTCCTCAACCCGTTAGTGATTATTATATATCTGACATTCAGGACCATATTGTAGCGTACAGCCTGCTCGAGCACTTCCCTGGTGAGTTCCACCTCCGGTCTCTTGCACTCCACCACCGCCACCGGCCTTGCCTGACGGTCGTAGACCAGCAGATCGGCGCGGAACTGCTTGTCTCCGAGCTTGAATCCGGCCTCGCTCATCATCATATGCAGGGGCACCTTTATATCCTCGGCCAGCCTGCCTATGAACCACTGACGCACCTTCTCCTCAGGAGTCAGGGCGACGTGCTTTTTACGAAGCGGATCCCATATGGTCATTCTGTCTTCCATAATCTGCAAAGATAATCAAAAGTTTTTTATCTTTGTGGAAATGGTTCACTTATGAGAAAGGAGAAAAGACAAAGGGATGACCTTGAGATAATATATGAAGACCAGTGGCTGATTGTGGCCGACAAGCCGAGCGGCCTGCTGACGATGTCGACAGGAAAAGAAGGCGAAGACACCGCATATTCAAGGATATATGACTATGCAGGCAAGATCTTCATCGTACACAGACTGGACCGCGACACATCCGGTGTGATCGTGTTTGCAAAGGACCAGGATACGAAGATTTCGCTTCAGGAGAACTGGAACGAGGCAGTGCAGGAAAGGAAGTACACTGCCCTCATCGAAGGATGGGTGGACGACGAGGAGGGCTGGATCCAGTCCTGGCTCTACGAGAACAAGAAATCGATGAAAGTTCACTGTTTCCCATTTGAGAAAGGCGACGATCCGTCTAAGCCACCACGCAAGGACTGGCAGTTTGCAGCTACTTACTGCCGCACGCTCAAGCGTATGGAGATCGACGGCAGAAAGTACACGATGATGGAGTTCGAGCTGGAGACCGGACGCAAGAACCAGATCCGCACCCACTCACACTGGATCGGCCACCCTATTGCCGGAGACCGCAAATACGGAGCTGAAAGCAATCCGATCGGCCGTCTTGCACTCCACGCAGGCACGCTTTCCTTCATCCATCCGTGGACAGGCAAGACTTTGAAGTTCAGTTCAAATCTGCCATTCCAGTTCAGAAGACTCTTGTAATATATTAAAATACAAATCATTATGCGTTGTAAATCCCGCTTCGACAGCATCCAGATCAGCTGCCTTGTCACCCAGCCTGAAGCTGGCGTCACCTGCAAAGGTATCGTACAGTTCGCCCACGGAATGTGCGAGCACAAGGAAAGGTATATTCCTTTTATGGAGTTCCTCAGCAGGAACGGCTATGTCTGCGTCATCAACGATCACAGAGGACACGGCGAGTCAGTGATCAGCAGCGAAGACCTGGGATATTTTTACACGGGAGGATATGAGGCAGTCGTAGATGACCTCCTGGTGGTCAACGAGGAGATAAAGAAGATGTATCCAGGCCTCCCATGCTACCTCTTCGGCCACAGTATGGGTTCACTAGCCGTTCGTTCCTATATAAAGAGACACGACGACACCATTGACGGACTCATTGTCTGCGGAAGCCCGAGTGCAAATCCAGCGGCCGGTGCAGGAAAAATGCTCACAAAACTCATTGCGGCAATCAAGGGCGACAGGCATAGGCCTGCAATCATACAGAAGATGGCCTTCGACGGCTACAACAAGAAGTTCAGTTCAGAGGGAGTGAACGCCTGGCTATCGACAGACAAGGAGAATGTAAGGATATATAACGAGAGCCCGCTGTGCGGCTACACCTTCACAGCAAACGGCTTCATCGGCCTCTTCAACCTCCTGCAGGACACCTACTCGGACAAAGGCTGGAAGGTCTCAAAGCCAGAACTACCGATTCATTTCATCGCGGGAGAAGAGGACCCTTGCATAATGAGTCTCAAGGACTTCGATAAGGCTGTCAGCCATATGAAATCCCACGGCTACACCAAAGTGACATCAAAAGCCTACAAAGGCCTCCGCCACGAAATCCTCAACGAAACAGGTAAGGAAGCAGTCTGGAACGATGTCCTCCAGTATCTAGAGGGACTATAGCCACAACACTCAGCAAAACACATTTCTTGCTCGATAGTTCTAGTGAAGATATACTGTAATTTCCTCACTAGAACTACTTGTTTTACAACAAATCAGACATTTTCTTTGACTTCTAGTGAACATTTATAGAGATATCTTCACTAGAAGTCGTCATCAACATACTATTCACAGGCAAAACTAAAGTTCTAGTGAAGTTCAAGGGCGAAATGTTCACTAGAACTATGGAAATATGCAAGAAACTGAACAGAAAGGGAGGTTCTAGTGAAGTTCGGAGCCGAAATGTTCACTAGAACATTGCAAAAGACTACTAATATCTGACACTCCTACCGTTCTAGTGAAGTTTTTGGGGCAAATGTTCACTAGAACTAATCATTTGCTGGCAAATCATAGAGTCCAGAGGAGTTCTAGTGAAGTTCAAGGCCCAAATGTTCACTAGAACTATTGTCTCAGAAAATTAAATTACGACTGTCTGTTTTTACCGCAGGCAGTCGTATTCTTTTTGTGCAGTTGATTTCCAGGAGATGTAGGCAGGGAGGGACTGAGGCTCCGGGGTCTGCAGGAGGGTGGACACCTTTGAGGCCACTGCAGACACGAACGTGTCATCTTTCGCCTCCGGATGTGGCACTGTGTTGGTCTTACCTATAATTTCCGGAATGCCACCGACTTCTGAGCCTACCACATTGGCTCCGCATGAGAGGGCTTCTGCACATACGAGAGGCAGACCTTCATTCAGACTCGGGAGGATAAGGACGTCTATACAGTTCATTATGCCTGGCATATCTTCAGCCGGTACGTTTCCCCAGAATTTCACAGGGAGTTCCGATCCCGAAGCAAAGTCATTCTCCACACTCTTGCGGAGTTTGCCGTCGCCGATAATCCAGAATTTCAGAGGCCCGTCGTACTGAGCCCTGACTCTGCTGAAGATTCCGTACAGAGTGGAAACATTCTTCACTGCCACAAGGTTACCGACAAAGGCTACAACCTTCTCCCCTGCCTCAAGGCCATATTTCTCTCGAAGTGCAGTTCTTTCAGCATCAGAAAGTCTGGCAAACTTTGAAGACGCTCCATTATAAAGCACATCTTTTTTCGCTGCAGATGCAATTTTATCTGACTCTGCCTTAAGTGCATTGCTCACAAAGAAGTTGCACGCCGCACCCTCCATCAAAGAACGCGTCTGCCTGAGGATCAAAGGATTACGCCACGGATGAGTGTGTACATCCGAGCCATGCCATGTAACGAAGTATGGAGTTCCGTACTTAGCAGACGCTTCTGCTGCCAAAAGTGCACCCGTGAACGAGTGGGCCACCAATCTGTCATATCCCTTCAAAAGTTCCACTGCCTTAGTCACAAATCTCTGAAAAAAGAAAGGTTTGCGGTGGAGCTTGGAAACTGCAACATGATCAATGATTGAAAACCTGTACCACAGGAGACGATAGCATATTCCTTCAATAGCCACCGACTCTTTGAACGGCACCTCCGGAGTGTGTCTCAGACGGCGGGTCAGCGCATTGTCCCTGCTGTGTACGCAGAAGACATCCACCTCACATTCACCCGAAGCAGTCAGATGCTTCACACGATTATGCACGGCATTGAAAAGTCCCTTTCTGTCAAAAGGACTGCTTTCAAATATTACTGCTATCCTAAGCATGGAACAATGACATTATCTTTGAAATGAAACGATAGCACCTGATCGAGAACTTCACTCTTCCTATCTTATATAGGACTATATTGAATATCTGTCCGGCACGGATGGAGAAGAGTCCCAAACGAGCGTCCTTGTCCATAAGACCGTATATAAAACCGAGATAACCTTCATCCAGGAGAGCTGTCCTTCTGGACATAAATATGTTCAGCACACGGCACACATAACGTCCTATGAGATCTCCGTGGTAAAGGGCAGCAAGCTTGACACTTGCTGTATATTTCTCAGTAAGTTCATGCAGCAGTTCTGCATACTTTGGAAGAAAACGGCGCAGCTGGATAAGATGGAAGTCCGACTTTATGTCACTTCCCAAAGAACCAGGCCTGATGTAGTAGCCATATACAGGCACAGGACAGGTCCTTGCTGAACGGCATCTTGCAAAGAATCCAAATACGAAAAGTTTGTCCTCCGCATATTGAAGCTCTGTACAGAAACGGAGGTCGCCTATAGTCTTGCGGCGGAACATCTTGGCCCAAGGGGCATCCAGCATCTCGCAGTTCTTCCTGATATTCTCATCAAAGAACACATTCATCTCTGCAGCGGAATACACCCGGTCTTTGCATGGGAGTATCTCCTTGTTAGGGATGCCACCGATAAATGAGGTATATCCTCCGACTACGAGATCCTCATGCAACACACCCTCAAACATTCTTTCGACAGCATCCGGCAGAAGCACATCGTCCGAATCCACAAACATTATGAACTCGCCCTTCGCCAGATCCAGACCGGCATTTCTCGCACTGCTGACTCCGCCATTCTTCTTGTGGATGGTCCTGTAGCGAGGATCAGTTGCGGAATAACGGTCACAGATGAGAGGAGAGGAATCCGTACTTCCATCATCCACCAGGATGACCTCATACGAACTGAAGCTCTGCTCCATAATGCTCACCAGACAGCGGTCCAGATACTCTTCGGCATTATAGACCGGGATGATTATGCTCAACCTACTTGTCTCCATAACAACCTAATAATGAATTTAATATAAAATCCGCCGAGTGTTTCCTCATTCTCTCGAGGCATTCCAAAGAATATGCGGATTCACAATCCTTACGAACAGGGACATCTGCCCCCAAAGGGAGCATCCTGTCTTCGAGTCCAACTGCCTTCAAGAAAGAAGACTGCCTAGTATCATGTCCTGTACCGAAATGGAAGCAGTAAAATGGACGAGAAAACAACGTTGAAAACAACACAGCATGATACGAAGTTGTAACGACGCATGCCGCATCCTTTATCAGGCCTAAAAATCCTTCAACGCTCTCACTCTGGCGAGAATGGAAGAGTTTGCGTCCATCCGGGAAAGGATTTACTTCCACAATATCCGCCGATAATTCTGATGCCAGTTTCCTGACAAAAGGATTGATGCTTTCATGGTCTCTCAGTCGATAAACCAAAATATATGGATTCGTCATACGTGAAGGAGTGGCCAGATCGTGCCATATCTTCGGATCAACTTGAATCACAGGGTCCTGAATATGTTCAACCTGTGCACCACACTTATCACTCAGCAATGAGGCCAATTGAGATTCACGGACACTTATGGCCGTAAAATTCTTCAATTTAGACTTAATATACTCAGCATCTTCATCAGAAAGCGATTCAGACTCCATGCTGACTGCATCAGCTATATATCTGGTACCAGACTTATCTTCGCCAAAATACATCGGGTCGAATTTACCTCCTGTAATATTTCTATTCCATACTTGATCACTACCAATAAGGATAGCTGTATATTCATCATCCATCGGTAGAGTGTACATTCTTTCCGAAAGATGAAGTCTTCCTGAAATGAACTTTTCGAAAGCACGGTATCTTTTAAGACGAGAAGGGAAAAGAAGGGTTTCTGAAACGAAATGTCTTAATGAAGATATCAGATCCCTGCCAACAAAACGGGAAGAATCAAAAATCAAGTATGGCTTGATAAGGAAGTCTGGTCTATAGTCAATAACTTCAACCTCATACCCCGCCTGTGTAAGTAGTACCTGCGTGGCATAAGTCTGAAGTACTGCCCCATAATTATGGGCACAGTGGAAAGTTAATATTCCTATCTTTTCAGCCATTTCTTGACAGTTCGCTTTATGTTCATGTATGTCGAATACACCATGTATCTCCATCCCTTATCTCCGTAACGTTTCATCACATATGTGAGTCCCTTTTCAGTGAAGTCTCTGGTAAACGCATCTGTATCATGATGTGGTTTAGTAGGATGTTGCAGGTTAGGCTGAAGACAATCGCTCAACTGCACGTCTCTAGTGAACAGTTGCGACTCGCATTTACTGAAGAGGTGCCTGCCTTTCTCTGTATTCAGCAGGACCAATGAAACACCTTTATCGTCATCATTGAATCCCGGAACAGCGTTCTGCCATCCCCAAAAATCACCTAAAGTGATATCTGACACCCTCTTTATATCAGCATAAGGACAGATTGTGCAGGAAGGTCTCAACATTATATGCTTATAGAACAAATAAGTGTAGGACATATCAGTATATAACTTATCCCCTACACGATAAGTTTCCCTGTGTTCCTTCCATCCATATTCATTCTTATCCCTGAAATTTGCCTCTACCACCTTCCCCTTACGCAAACGCTCCTGATACAGAATGTAATCTCTCCACACATACGGAGACGGTACTCCGTGGCAAACCACGTCTGCCAAAATCAACTTTTCCCTCAATATTGAAGGGATATACGAGCTAAGGCCATGAACCTGACATGGAGTGCCTGAAAACAGGACTGTAATTCCTTTCTTCAAATCATCCAAGACAGCCTTATACACGTTACCCATATCGCTCTGAGTATATTTGCTACCCCTGAACAGATCAGCCTCCTCCAATGTCACAGCCCTCTTATGCAGTACACGGAATTTTTCATCCATAACAGCGCCATAGACTGCGCCACCGTCAGTGAGAATATGTTCTGCAAGTACAGGGAAAACTGCACCGCTTCGACTTCGCATCAGACTTTGCTCATCCTTATTCCTCGCTGCTTTTGCCACTGGCAACTGAAGTTCTGGTAACGGTCGAACAAATGCACATACCTTTTCGCAAAGTCCACAATCAGTGCAGCGATCCATATCGACCTTAGGGTACTTAAATCCCAAGGCATCAGGCACCAGCGAAATCGCTTCGCGTGGACACACAGCCTGGCAAGCCGTACATCCGCAACACGATCGAATATCTGTAAGCGTTACCATCTTCTAAACTTTCTAATTACCAACATCATCATGTCCTTTCTTTCAATCTTGCCGAAGCCGACAAACAGAACAGATAGGGATACAGAGCACAAACAGATCAGAATGCTTGATGCAAAACCTGTCACACCTGAAGGTTTGATCATTTCAAACATCAAAGGTACAATCAAAGCCACAGCAACAACCGCAATCACATTAAAATATACCTCACGTAAAAATGTCTTCACATGTAAATTTATCATCCGTTTAAGAAGTAACAGGCGAGCAAAAAAGCACAACTGTGAGATCACTATAGCCACTACAATTGTAGATTCGGCAGGAAATCCAGCTTTAAGAAAAATGTAAGAAACCGGTAGATTCAACATATTCATACCACCCACTATTATCTGATACTTCTTAATATTTC
Organism: uncultured Bacteroidales bacterium; assembly: GCA_947367375.1. Lineage (GTDB taxonomy): Bacteria > Bacteroidota > Bacteroidia > Bacteroidales > UBA932 > Cryptobacteroides. The sequence goes on from CANBDZ010000085.1 coordinate 9,861, forward strand.
CAGTCGCCAATTGGGCGGTCACCAAAGGATACGACAACGAATCACTCAAAGCAAAAATCAAAAACAGACGAACAAAGGCAGAAGCATTGTCCGGAACATCCTTCAGCCAGATTTCTAATAGGAAGTCTGCGTTGAAAATAACAGGAAGAGCAATAATAAAAAGCAGATAAAAAGACATTCTGGATGACTTTCTGACAAGAGTAAGCATATACTCCTTATCATCGGAAGCATAGGATTTTGTAATCTGCGGGTTGACTGCGGTCATGAAGTTTGTCACAAATCCCTGCAGTGCGGTGAAGACCTGCATAGCAACACCTCTTGCTGCATTCATAGCCGGTCCGAAGAAAAGGTTCACAAGGATGTTTCCACCGTGATCTCGCAACACACCGGAACTCACTCCGATAAAGTTCCAGCCGGCAAACGAGAACATCTCCTTGACAAGTTTCGGATCAAATACTGGTCTGAAACGACATTCTTCGAAATTACGTCTGCAATAAATCCCGTAAGCGACTCGTACCATCAGCACAACCACAGCCATAAGGGCTGCATAGCTGATGAGTCGGTCAAACGGAGAACGGAGAATAAGGAAGGCAACCATCAGACGGAGGAAGCCATCCATAAGGCCTATATAGGCATATGCAGACATACGCTCGTGAGCCGTGATACTCGCCATCTGTGGCACACTGAGGAGGTTGACAACAAATGAGAATACAGAAAAATGCAGCACCCAAATAGCCGCTGGAATCCTTTCCGGAGCTATGGTCATCTCATTATTGATAAACCATATACCTACAGGCTCAGCTATCACCGCAACAATAAGAGCAATCGCCGCCTGAATCAGCACTGCTGTGGAATATACCTTATTGAGTCGGGCTTCTGAACCCTTTCCTAATTCAAAAGTTATGAATCTGGAGATTGCAGAATTCAAGGCACCGGAGATGACTGTAAACATAGCCACAACTCCTCCCACGACATTATAGACGCCATAATCTGTCTCGCCAAGAGCACCTAGAACCACACGTGAAGTGTAGAACCCGATCAGCATAAGAACAAGCATCCTGACATAAAGCATCAGGGTGTTCTTCACAATACG
>CANBDZ010000086.1 GCA_947367375.1 uncultured Bacteroidales bacterium
ACCCTGGTCGTCGAATCCATGAGTCATCTCATGGCCGATCACCACTCCGATAGCGCCATAGTTCACAGCATCGTCTGCAGTAGAATTGTAGAACGGCGGCTGGAGAATTGCTGCCGGGAAGCAGATCTCATTAGTTGTTGGATTGTAATATGCATTGACTGTCTGAGGTGACATGAGCCATCTTTCGCGGTCAACCTCTTTGCCCAGGTCAGCAAGATTGTCAGCTGTATACCATGCACTTGCACGCTTGATGTTCTCCCAATATGAAACCTTAGGGTCGATGGTAAGGGTAGAGTAGTCCTTCCACTTATCTGGATAACCGATCTTCACTGTGAATGTGTTGAGTTTCTCATGAGCCTTTGCCTTTGTCTCGTCCGACATCCACTCGAGTGCATCGATGTGCTGACCGAGGGCTACCTGGAGGTTCTTTACCATCTGGGTCATGCGCTCCTTGTCACTTTCAGGGAAATACTTCTTGACATATATCTGGCCGATAGCGTCAGAGAGGAGTCTGTTAGGCAAAGCCATAGCACGCTTCCAGCGCGGACGCATCTCCTGCTGACCCGACATCTGACGGCCGAAGAAATCGAAATGCGCGGCATAGAGTTCATCTCCTACATAACCGGCTGCACTTGCGATCACACTTGCCGCCAGATATGTTTTTATGGTCTCGATATCCTCTGTATTATAAAGTCCTATAACGGCCTCGATCACCTCTGGCTGGCCTACGACAACCTTATCGAATTCACCGATTCCCATCTGGCCGAAATATACATTCCAATCGAAATCAGGATACTTGGCAAGCAACTCAGCCTTTGTCATGGCGTTATAGTTTCCTGTCACGTCACGAAGCTGAACATTGCTGCGGAACGACTTTGCCATCTTGGTCTCAAAGGCGAGAACCTTCTCTGCAGCCGCTGCACCATCCTCCCAACCGAGCATCGAGAACGCCTTGGTCAGCCACTGTACATAGCCGTCGCGAAGTGCCTGATTCTCAGCATCAAGATAATAGTCGCGGTTGCCCATTCCAAGTCCAGCCTGATCAATGTAGAGCACATTCATCGTGCTGTTCAGAAGATCCGCACCCACGCCTGTGCTGAACATAGGATTGCTTGAGCATGTGTGGATGATTGCCAGAGCATATACAAGATGCTGACGGTTGTTCACAGACATAAGCCTGTCGACATCTGCCTTCAAAGGCGCCACACCTTCCGTGTTGAGACGCAACGAATCCATACCCATATTATAAAGGTCGGCAATCTTCTGGTCCACAGTGCCTGGCTTATTCTTAGACTTGGCGATCTCAGCGAAAAGGTCATTCAGACGTACCTCATTGGTTTCGCGCAGCTGGTCAAACGTACCGTAACGTGCAAACTCAGGCTTCAGCGGATTCGCTTTCTGCCATCCACCGGTAGCGTACTGGTAAAAGTCATCATTGAGAGCCACGCTCTCATCAAAGTTACCACGATTGATAGCAGGTACATCTTCTGCCTGCTTCACATTACACCCTGCAATAAGTGCCATGGTAGAGAAAGTCAACACAAGTTTTTTCATATAATTCATAGTTAAATTACAATTTAAGTGCAAGTCGAGAGGAATGGAAACATGTTTACATTCCCGAGGCGCAGCCTTAAATGCCCGTGAAACGGGAATTTCACGGTGTAAATATATAAAACAGTGATGAACTTACCAAAATGAAACGGTGCGCTTCTCTAGGTCTTTCTGATTCCAGATGCCGTCGATGTAGCAGGTACGAGTCAAGAGAAATGTAAATATAATTATCTATTATAATACTAATATTACTAATTATATATAATAATATATATATAGATATCAATATGAAATATATTATGCGTATCTATTAATATTTGGCGAAAAACTTCTTGAAATACAATAGGTTACGCTATTTTGATTTTGAAATCTGCTCTATACTTTTGCCCCATGACGTAGAGGGAAAGGTTCCCTCTCTAAACTTGTTAATTTTAAAAGAAGTTATGAGCAAAAGACATTTCATTGTGTCGATCAAGACCATTGACGACATGCTACTTTTCCCGACAGATTTCAATGGAGAGGTATTTTTGTTAGGAGCCACTGCAAAAGCTAGTGCAAAGACTGGAGTTATCTTTAAAGGATACGCTTCTTTTCCTACTGGTCTGGAGCTGGTGTTATATTGTAAGAGCGGCCAGGAGGCACGCATGTTTGCAGACGAGATTGCGAATACAATATACATAAGGACAAACAGCATGGGGCACATCATACATAGTTTCGGAATACATATAGGTGAATTGACTAATGATGAGCGAACTCTGGAGGCAGTCATGATGGACATGATGACACGTAGCATGGCTGCCCGTGGACTTGATATGGAGTCTATTCCTACATTGTCATTTGGTGTTGATGGTAAGTTACTGAATTAAAATAGTTACTCATGAATAACGATGTTGTGATTTACCAGTCAGAAGACGGACTTGTGAAAATTGAGGCGATGATAGATCCCTCTAATGAAACTATCTGGGCTACGCAGAAGGCGATGGCGGAGTTGTTTGGAGTGACAGTTCCGAATATCTCTTATCATTTTAAGAGAATATTCACAAGTGGAGAATTAGAACCCGAAATGGTAATTAAAGAAATTTTAATTACCGCACAGAGTGGTGTGAGAGGCCTTTCTGAGGAGAAAGTTAAGTATTATAACCTGGATGCAATTCTATCCCTTGGGTATAGAGTTAATTCGGTTCAAGCAACAGCCTTCAGGAAGTGGGCAACCTCGGTCTTAAAGCAATATATGCTCAAAGGATACGTAGTCAACCATAATGCTGTTTCAGAACAGAAGTATGAAGATCTGAAGCGTGCACTTGGCTTGTTGGAGAATGTGTTCAGCCAGAATTTCATCATGGCTGAACAACAGGCAAAAGAGCTGTTTGCTGTTGTAAAGGATTACACATATGCGCTGGATACCCTTGATGCCTACGATTATCAGAATCTTGAAATATCTGACATTACCCTTCAGGAGAAGTTCCGAGCTACATACGAGAGTGCTATGGAGGCAATTCAGAGCCTGAAGGAAAAATTCAAGGAGAGCAATTTCTTTGGAGTTGAGAAGGATAAGTCTTTTCACAGCAGCATCGGTCAGATATATCAGACTTGGGATGGTCAGGAACTATACCCAAGCGTAGAAGAGAAGGCTGCGATGCTTCTGTATCTTGTCGTAAAGAACCATTCATTCGTTGATGGAAACAAGAGAATTGCAGCGACCCTATTCTTATGGTTCATGCTAAACAATGGCATCCTATATCGTCCTGATGGTACCAAAAGAATAGCGGACGGTACTCTAGTCGCATTGACTCTGATGATTGCCGAAAGCCGAATGGACGAGATGGATATCCTTGTCAAGGTGGTAGTGAATCTTATAAACAGAAAACAGTAAAGGAATGAAGAAATATGTTTATTCTGAAGCCAAGCAGGTTGTAGTCGGCGTACTTATTTCTCTTTTTCGGTTTTGTCCCCCGTTTGTCCATAAAAATATTTTTTTGCTCGTTGGGGGACATTTTTCAAAATCTTTGCAGCATCTCAATTCGGACTCACTATTTACGATAAATGCCCGTGAAACGGGAATTTACTTCAATAGACAGATGCTTGCGAAAAACAAAGCGAAAATCAGTAAGTTTATTGCAGTCCTGCCTAAAAGCGGGTTCATTGCAGCCCCTGAAGATTGCTTAAGGCACTCCCAAGTCTTTATATGCAGGATGAGGTAAAGTAGAGGAATAACCAATGCCCAGATAGGAAACTGTAGAAAAACCGGTGTCATGATTGCCATGCCGATAAAACCAGACAGCAGATAGACGGTACTTATGAATCTACGCCCGAAAATAACTACTGTTGTGCGTTTGCCGACTGCAGCATCGTCTTCCATATCCCTGTAATTATTGACCATCAGGACATTGCTCGCAAGAAGTCCGATAGTTACGGAGGTTTCTAAGACAAGATCTACAGACTCCCACGACGATGTCTGAAGATACCAGGTCAGTACGACAGGCACAATGCCGAAGAAAATTATCACGGAGATGTCACCCAATCCATGATGTGACAGGGGATATGGTCCTGTACTATATGCGAGAGCGAAACACATTATCAGAATTCCGACGATGATGAGCCACCATGGACCGTAAATCAGCATTACGCATCCGACGGCAGCGGCAATTCCCAACGTTATGAATGTCGCTGCTTTCATTGCCTTTGGAGTGATTTCACCTTCTGTCACGCCTCTGCGGAATCCGGCACGTCCTTTCTTGTCGATCCCGTTCTTGAAATCATAATACTCATTACCGAAATTGGCTGCAATCTGAGCAAGGATTGCAAATATGAGACATAACAGAGCCGGAATAGCATTGAAGGAATCTGTCAGAATGGCACAGCCTGTTCCGGCAATCACTCCCGCAACGCTTACAGGAAGCGTTCTGAGCCTCATGGCTTCTATCCAGTGTCTTATCATAGCACCGCCTTTTTTCCTACATACATGCGGCAGATTCCTAAGGTCATCGGAGTATGTTCAACGACTGCGAAGCCTGCGGACTTCATCATTTCCATGAACTTGTCCGGCGCTGGAAAACGCAGGACAGATGCAGGTAGGTATTCATATGCACTGCGGTTTCCTGATACGAGACCGCCTATTGCAGGAAGAATCTTCAGGAAATACAACTTGTAACACCAACGTATGAAGGCATTGGAAGGAACTGACAATTCAAGAATCACAAGTTTTCCACCGGGAACCAGTACCCTGAACATCTCACTGAGACCAACCTCAAGATGTTCAAAATTACGAACTCCGAATCCTACTGATATGCGGTCAAATGTATCATCCGGGTATGGAAGTTCTTCACAATCTGCTACCGATAATTCTGCAGAGAGACCAGCTTTCTGTATCTTCTCCCTGCCTATGGCCATCATTCCTTCAGATATATCCACTCCTGTTACTTTGCTTCCTGGGGCGACCTTCTGGGCGATCTCGATTGTAAAGTCTGCGGTTCCGCAAGCCACATCAAGTATCTTCATCGGCTTGTCTATGTCTGCAATCTCACCTACCGCCTTCTTTCTCCAACCCTTGTCAATATTGAGGGAAAGGATATGATTCAGTTTGTCGTATTCAGGAGCAATATTGTCAAACAGTTTACGGATTCCTTCTTTCTTTGCCATATCTATTTGTGTTTTCTTCTGATAAAATATACATATGTAAGCAGAATCACATTCATCAGCAAGGCGTAACAGATAGCCGGAAGAGCCATCTCACCGCTATTGAAGATGAAAGGAGATGATGCTATTGCAATGGCCTGTGCGGCATTCTGCATTCCTACTTCTATGACTAGTGTACGTCTTATTGCATCACTGAATCTTCCAATTCGTGATATGCATGAACTGCATACCATTGCAATCACGATAAGCATTGCCGCTGACAGCCCCAAAGACGCAAAATTCTCGGCAATCTCTTTCTTGTATTGCAGGAAGAACACCGCAGCGAGAGTCATCAAAGCAGGAAAGGCTATCTTACCTAATACCTTTCTGACCTTGACAGCTGGTTCGGGGCAAAAGTGCTTGAACAAGCTTCCGGCAAAAAGAGGAACGAAAAGTAATACGATATTCTGCATAAGTAGTTTTCCTACAGGCAGTTCAATGCTTACACCTGAAATGTCAGATACTGCAGCAGTTACGAACTCCATTATCACCGGAAGTGTGAATAAAGTTATTATGCTGCTCAATGCAGTCAGAGTGACAGACAAAGCGACGTCACCCTTTGCAAGCATGGAAAAGACATTTGAGGAACTGCCACCCGGGCAGCAGGCCACAAGTACAAGTCCCATGAAATATACAGGAGGAAGTTTCAGAAGCCATGCTATCGAAAAAGCTATCATAGGAAGAATGATGATCTGGCCTACCATGCCTAGCAGCACAGCCTTAGGATTATGAGCGATATCAGTAAAAGCCTTCTTATTGATATCGATGCCTAGAAGGAACATCAAGGCAATAAGAATAGGCATAACTATCCATATTGTATTCATAGGACGTTCAAATTGCGATTTGTCTGCGTAAAGTTATACGATGGTGAATTAAATTGCTATAGTACTATATACAATAATGAACCTACACTGATCACAAACCAAAGTAGAATGCCCTGAAAAAGCGGTTTTATACCCACATGGCGAAGAACATCGGTCGAAAGAGATGCTCCGATGAAGAACATAGTGAGAGTTAGACATTTGCGGGCAACTCCATAAATTATATTTCCAACTACCGGCACGCAGTCAAGAACATAGGTGTTCAGGAGGACTGCTATTACAAAGTAGAGGATAAACCATGGAATGCTGATTTTGCGGTCTTTGCTCTTGAAGATGAATGATGTGACAATAGCAAGAGGGATAATCCACAAAGCACGAGTCAGTTTGATAGTCGTGGCAACATTCAGTGCTTCTTCGCCATATGCAGCACCAGCGCCAACAACTGAACTGGTGTCATGGATGGCAATTGCGGCCCATGTGCCGAACTCCTGCTGGGATAGTCCTAGCCAATGTCCGATTGACGGGAATATGAAAAGTGCGACGGCATTGAGAACAAATACAACTGCTAGTGCGACAGACATATTTGCCGGTTTGGCTTTGATTACAGATCCAACTGCAGCGATTGCACTTCCACCACATATTGCTGTTCCAGAACTGATCATATATGCAGTCTCCTTATCTACTTTAAGCAGTTTCCTGCCGATAAACATGCCGATAGCTAGCGTTCCTGCTACTGAAATAATCGTAAAAATCATTCCTTCGCGACCTGAAGCAAGCGATTCGTAAAGGTTCATGCCGAAACCAAGTCCCACTACTGAATATTGCAAAAGTGCTTTAGATATTTTTTTGTTAAACGTAGGATAGCCCTGACCGCAGAAAAATGCGTAGGCGAGACCCAAGAACAACATTACCGGCGGTTTGCACCATTTTGCCAGGAACTGCAATCCTGGTATATATGAGCCAAACAAGCTGACTACTGCTATTATAACAATCGCTACGTAAATCTCTTTTGTATATCTTTTCATCATAAAATAACCATCGACAAATCCCGATTATCTCCGTAAAGTTATATGATGTTAAGTGAAATTGCAAGTCGGCTGAGATTTTGCTCGCGTAGGGCGCTCGCACAATCTTGTGGGGTGTTAAGACAAAAGAGGCCCACTCTTATGAAAGCGAGCTTTCAGCGAGTGGACCTCTTTATATTAGTTCAATTGAGATCTCCGGTCAAAGCCGGGGATGACGTGTGGTAGTGGTCTGACGATGTTACTTTCCGATGCAAAATCTTGAATATTATAACTACTGATATTTGTATCGATTTTCAATTAAATGCACGCATTTTTACTCTCTACTCAATAGGAATCTGAATGATCGAGAGCCATTTCTCAGGGTCTTCCTGATTCCAGATGCCGTCGATATAGCAGGTACGAGGATGATCTGCGACTTTGTATCCCTGTTCTTCCATGTAGGCATATGCTTCAGTGAACGATTCATAGAAACGATCGTATGGACCATAATGTTTCATGCAAAGCGCCTTTGGAACTGCAGGTAATTTCTTGAACTGAATTATACTGCTGTCTGTTCCCATTTCTTCAACTTGCTCACAGTATTCTATGTCGATGTCAGTAGGGGTGTACTCCTTATTATGCTCGATTGTAAAGCAATAGCCGGGAGGCGGACATTTGCAGCCGAGTCTCTGCATCTCGGGTCCGATTACCGTGTAGCATAACATACCCAATGCTGAGTAGTCTGAAATGACTTCACGATGGGAAGCAACGATTATTTCTGGCAATGATTCGATAGTGAATTTTTCCATTTTCTTAATCTTTTTGTGAGAGTCTATCCATTCGAGCAGTTGATGGCGTCTTGCTATCAGTCGCTGAAGCTGCCTTTCTGTTTCCTTAATCTTCTCAGTCAACTGCTCTACACTTGGAGTGTGAGATTCTTCGTCATACAGATCCCTGATTTCCTCAAGTGTAAATCCAAGCTGCTGCAGATGTCGGATTGAATTAAGCTTCTGCATCTGACCGATGCTGTAGTAACGGTATCCAGTCCATTCATCTACTTCATTTGGAATAAGCAGTTCCTTCTGCTCATAATGACGCAATGTCTTGACGGTGACCTGCATCAAACGGGAAAACTCTCCGATTTTTAACCTTGTTTTATAACCCATAATCGTACGATATTTTGCTAGCAGGTACAAAGATAGGGCATGACCCAAGGTACGAGTCAAGAGAAAAATGAAATATTTTCAGAAGAATTTAGAGATTCCAGATCTCTTCCTGCAGATTAGCTAAGAATTTACCTGCATGGGCTCCGTCCATCTGGGTGTGATGGAACTGGAATGAGAGTGTAAGGTAGTAGCGAAAGACTCTCTTTTTGTATCTGCCCCAGATGATGAACGGATTATTGAAAATGCCGCTGTTCATGCCAACAGCTCCGTCAATTTCTGTATCGATGATGGCGGATGTGCCGATGACCATGCTGTCTTCTGACAGATCCCTATCTTGGCTGGTTTCTGCTACCTGTGCGGTATATTTCAAATATTCCGCGTTGAAGTCAGATAGATTGTCGTGGAAGAAGATGTCGCAGGAACTGACTTCTCCTGTCTTGTTCTTAACAATGGTATTAACCGCAATGCTATCGTACTGAATTAGTTTATCACCGACCGGCAGAAGGTAGAACTCCTTGATAGACGCAGCCGCCTTACCGATACACCAGTCAAGAAGCATATTGAACTTCAGCCTTTTGTGCCTACTGACCTTGACAAGGCGTGTAATGTCTAAAGTCTTGATGAATGTCACCATTGGATTAGGTGCCTTCATCCACATTTCAAAAGCATATGCACGTGTAGTTTCTTGAGGATTGACTTCTTTCATACTTTTCTATTTTCAGCTGCAAAAGTAGAAGAAGCATTCTCTCCGATATAGAACAAATGGGACTTTTAGACAGGTGTAGTAAATAAATCGGAATAAGGAGCTGCAACTTCAAGCAGGGATAGAGGTGTGTATCCGCAAAGCTTTCTGAACTCTCTTATGAGGTGCGACTGGTCGGAATAGCCACATGTATATGCCAAATCTCCTTGGTTGATTTTACATTGCTGATACTGCATTTGCTTCAAGGCTTTCTGAAAGCGGACAATACGTGCATATTCTTTAGGGTTCATCCCTATGTGCAGATTGAACTCACGCTCGAATTGTTTTTTACCTAAGCAGCAAGTTGTAGACAAGTCTGTCACCAGAGTCTGAGGTGCAGTAAACAGTTGTTCTATAGCCGCATTCATTCGATTTACCCGATATATGGTGTCGTATGATCTGATTGATAAGCGATTAAGCAACCAGTTTTCGATTAGGTTCACGCAAAGGTTGTTATCCTCACATTCGAACACTTGCACAGCCAATTCGTTCAGCTGTTTATCTTCAATATCGTAGCCTGAAATTTCTTGATTATAGAAAGAAGAAGCCGGTGCATTCAGAAATATATTTATCGTATGTGGATGGAACACCACAACAATCATTTCAATGTTGTCATCAGCTTGCAGGTGTGATGAGAAGTTGACCTGACCGCTGATTGTCAGTTTGCTCTGAGTCGTACCCAATTCTGGAATATACAACGGCGTCCGCTTATGGAAGATGATCTGAGGGCACCCTATGGGAAATGTATAAGTATTCGGCATCTGATTGCTGCTGAATACCCAATAGTACCTCACATAAGGCTGTAACAACTTACACGGTTTATAAAAATTGAATGCTTCTTGGATCATATAATTTCACGCCTTGTTCCAATATAGTTTCCTTCCTGTATGGCTGCAAAAGTAGCTATTATCGCTACGATTGCAATGGGAATGATACACCAGCTGATTAGCGGGACGGTAAGGAATAGCAGGAATCCGGTCAACTTATTGGCTATAGTATGAGGCAAGTAGAATTTCTTGAAGATGATCAATGATGATATCTGATTGACAATCTTGATGATGACGATTATTCCAGCCCAGATCCATAGCCATGAGGGAATCGACAGTGCAGGCAGCAGTTTGATGGCACAACAGACTACGAATGACAAATCTGCAATGCTGTCCAGAATTGATCCACTTTTGCTTTCTGCATGAAGCCTTCTGGCTAACCAACCATCAACCATGTCACTGATGCCGCAAAAGACATATAGTGTCCAGAATTGCCATCCTGCTACATTGCAGAATAGGAGACCTATAGAGCCCACTATTCTCAGCGCGGTTATGATGTTGGGTAAGTGTTTCACGTTGATCGGTTCTGATTTATATGCGTAAATATATGGGATTACATCTGGAACATCTTGATGACAAACTAGTCTGTATTTCATTGGCAACCAGAAAATAAGTCAGGTCGCTGCGCTCCCTATAATTGCAATGATGCCCGCTCTTATGTAAGCAAGCTTACAACGAGCAGGCACCATCACAATTACCGACTGTGTCGGTGACTTATTTTCTATTTCCCGATGCAGAAAATACAGCTCCTTGTAAATCAATTAGATAGGGTTTGAAGGTTGCCGTTAGTGCCATCTGCTAAGTGATAAATAGCTATAAATGAGATAGATGCGTCCTAATTTTTCAGAGAACTTTCTGTTAGGTACAAATATAGCAATATTTCACCTTATGGGGATTTGCCTATTTGCTTATTAATATAGATACCTGAATAGTAGGTAAGCATCCGATGAAATGCATATTGTAGTCAGGATCGTTCCTGGCTACTTTTGCATAAAAAAGGAAAGCTTATGATGACACGTGAAGAAATCCTCTCGATCGAGGAGTACTGTGCAGAGC
>CANBDZ010000087.1 GCA_947367375.1 uncultured Bacteroidales bacterium
TGGTTCTACCGAACCAAGTTTGTTTTAATTGTTAAACTTTATAATAATCGTCCGGAACTTTTACCGGACAGCAATGTCTTTATATAATTACATTCTCTCTGGAAGCGCGATTCCGAGGATAGACATCGCCTTGCTGAGAACCTTTGCAATTGTCTCCACGAGAACGAGGCGATACTGAAGAAGCGCCTGGTTCTCCTCGCGGAGGATAGGAGTGTCGTGATAGTACTGGTTGAACTCCTTTGCAAGCTCATAAGCAAAGTTTGCAATGACAGCCGGTGAATGAGCTGCACCAGCCTCTGCCACCTTAGCCGGGAATGTGTTGAGGATCTTGATGATGCGAACCTCCTTAGGAGTAAGCTCAGACTCCGGCTTCACAGCCTCAGCAGTGTGTGCCACGCCCTTCTCGTCAGCCTTGCGGAGGATTGACTTGATACGTGCGTGAGTGTACTGGATGAAAGGACCTGTGTTTCCATTGAAGTCGATTGACTCCTTAGGGTCGAAGAGCATAGTCTTGCGAGGATCCACCTTGAGGATAAAATACTTCAATGCACCAAGGCTGATCATCTTGAAGAGAGCATCCTGCTCCTCTGCGCTGAGGTTATCGATCTTTCCAAGCTCGAGCGATGTCTCCTTAGCAGTGTTGTACATAGCTGCAACGAGATCATCTGCGTCAACCACTGTTCCCTCACGTGACTTCATCTTACCCTCAGGAAGCTCTACCATACCGTATGAAAGGTGATAGATGCTTTCTGCCCAGTCAAAGCCGAGCTTGCCGAGGATGAGCTTGAGCACCTGGAAGTGGTAGTTCTGCTCGTTTCCTACTACATATATATGTTCATCAAGGCTGTACTCAGCAAAACGCTGCTCTGCTGTTCCGAGGTCCTGTGTCATATATACAGATGTTCCGTCTCCACGGAGAAGGAGCTTTCTGTCGAGGCCGTCAGCGGTAAGGTCACACCAAACAGAGCCGTCTTCCTGTGTCTCGAATATACCGTCTGCAAGACCCTTCTGAACGAGAGCCTTACCGAAGAGATAAGTCTGAGACTCATAGTATGTTCTGTCGAAGTCAATTCCAAGATCATTGTAAGTCTTGTCAAAGCCCTCGTAAACCCATCCGTTCATTGTCTTCCAGAGCTCCACCACCTCAGCATCGCCGTTCTCCCACTTGAAGAGCATTTCCTGAGCTGCCTTGAGTGACGGTGCGTTCTTCTCTGCTTCCTCCTTTGCCATTCCGCCTGCTACAAGCTCGTCAACCTCCTTCTTATAGAGGTTGTTGAATGCTACATAGTAGTCACCTACGAGGTGGTCGCCCTTCTTGCCTGAAGACTGAGGAGTCTCACCGTTTCCGAGCACCTGCCAAGCGTACATAGACTTGCAGATGTGGATACCACGGTCGTTAACAAGATTCACCTTCATCACGTTGTGGCCGCAGGTCTTGAGGAGCTGGGCTACTGACCATCCGAGAAGGTTGTTACGGATGTGTCCGAGATGGAGAGGCTTGTTTGTGTTAGGTGAAGAGTACTCCACCATGATAGTTCTGCCTGTAGACGGGAGCTGACCGAAATCCTCTGCAGATGCGATCTCAGCAAAGACATTGTTCCAGTACACCTCAGAGAAAGAGATGTTAAGGAAGCCCTTCACTGTGTTATAAGCAGCAACCTCTGCCACATTGGCCTTGAGCCACTCACCTATTGCGTTTCCTGTGTTCTCAGGAGTTGTCTTTGACACCTTGAGAAGCGGGAAGACCACCAATGTGTAGTCACCCTCGAATTCCTTGCGTGTCACCTGTACCTGAAGCTGAGCCTGAGGTACTTCTACGCCGTAAAGCGCCTGAATTGCTTCAGACGCTTTGGCTATAATGAAATTTTCTGGAGTCATTATCCTAAATAGCTTTTCAAAAGTTTGCTTCTTGAATTGTTCTTGAGTTTACGGATTGCCTTTTCCTTGATCTGGCGCACACGCTCTCTTGTAAGGCCGAAGCGCTCACCGATCTCCTCGAGAGTCATCTCCTGGCAGCCGATGCCGAAGAACGACTTGATGATCTCTCTCTCACGTGTTGCAAGAGTAGAAAGAGCTCTTTCAATCTCCTTGTTAAGAGACTCGTTCACGAGTCCGCGGTCTGCGCTTGGAGAGTCGTTGTTCACGAGCACGTCCAAGAGGCTGTTGTCCTCACCTTCCACGAAAGGCGCGTCCACTGACACGTGACGTCCTGAAACTCGGAGTGTGTCTGCAATCTTATCCTTAGGTACATCGATCATCTCTGAAAGCTCCTCGCTTGACGGCATACGCTCGTTCTCCTGCTCGAACTTTGAGAGAGCCTTGTTTATCTTGTTAAGCGATCCAACCTGGTTGAGAGGGAGTCGCACGATTCTCGACTGCTCTGCGAGAGCCTGAAGAATCGACTGACGGATCCACCACACAGCGTAAGAGATGAACTTGAAACCTCTTGTCTCATCGAACTTCTCAGCTGCCTTGATAAGTCCGAGGTTACCCTCGTTGATAAGGTCCGGAAGGCTGAGTCCCTGATTCTGGTACTGCTTTGCAACTGACACCACGAATCTGAGGTTCGCTCTTGTAAGTTTTTCAAGGGCAGCCTGATCGCCCTTACGGATCCTCTGGGCGAGTTCCACCTCCTCCTCTACCGTGATAAGTTCTTCCCTACCGATCTCCTGGAGATACTTATCCAGTGACGCACTCTCACGATTGGTAATCGATTTTGTAATTTTTAGCTGTCTCATTCCTTTATATTAAGTTAATTTCTTCTTCTACACTCCGAAGCCGAAATAACCTGTTCTGCCTGACGGTGTCACACCCTGGATGAACACTGCCCTCTTCGACTTCTTCACTATGTCAATCACATCCTGAGGAGTCTTGACCGGCTGATCGTTCACATACTGAATGACGAATCCCTTGGTCGCGCCTGCCTCCATGATCTTTCCAGGTCCAAGATCCATAATCTCAACTCCGTGCTTGATGCCGTACTTGTTCAGAGTCTCTTCCGAAGCCGCCTTGATGGACGCACCGTAGAAAGCGACAGAACCGTCATCCGACAAAGTTCCGGTCTCCTGAGATGTTCCCTTGAATGTCACTTCAAAGACCTGTTCCTTGCCGTCCCTTATGACTGTAACCTTAGCCTTGTCTCCCGGAGAGAATCTGCTGACAGCTTCAAGGACTGAAGCGGAATTGGTAATCTTGGTAGAATCAATCGCGATGAGCACGTCTCCGGCCTTGATACCGGCCTCGTCAGCCGCACCGCTCTTTGAAACCTCGTTAATATATACGCCGTTTCTTGAAGAAAGTTTCAATTCCTCAGCAATTTTATCATCAATAGGCTGCATTACAATGCCAAGGACAGCTCTCTTGACACTTCCGAAGTCCATAAGGTCATATGCAATCTTCCTGACGATGTTGGAAGGTACCGCAAAAGAATAGCCGGTGTACGAGCCGGTCTTCGATATGATGGCTGTGTTTATACCCACAAGATTACCGGCTTTGTCCACAAGTGCTCCACCACTGTTGCCAGGGTTTACAGCCGCATCTGTCTGGATGAACGACTCGATCTTGAACTCACCGGAATAGTTAGGCATCGAGCGTCCCTTTGCGCTCACGATTCCGGCTGTAATTGTAGAACGAAGGTCGTATGGAGAACCGATTGCAATCACCCATTCGCCGAGACGGAGCTTGTCCGAATCACCGAACGGAATAATCGGAAGTCCCTGAGCCTCAATCTTCAAGAGAGCTATGTCAGTTGCAGGGTCAGTACCGATCAATGTCGCCGGATAAGTCTGGTTTGTATTAAGGGTAACCTCGATCTTGGTCGCTCCGTCGATCACGTGATTGTTTGTCACTATATATCCATCTTCGCGGATAATCACGCCTGATCCACTGCCGACCCTTTCTCGCTGCTGGGGTGCTCCACCCTCAGGAAAGCCGAAGAAAAAATCGAATATAGAGCTAGGTGCCTGCTGCATGGACGGAGCTGTCGATGTAACCTTCACATACACTACAGCATCCACAGCCGACTCAGCGGCATATGTGAAATCAGGCCAGTTGTCCTGCGACAGATTGACTGTCCTGAAACGTGCTCCGTCAGAGTACTCAGTCACCCTCACTTCTTCTTTTGTCATTCCCTTCACCACAGCATAGCTCGTCAGCCCTCCTGCCAATGCAGCGAGAGCCACAATCAATAAACCTTTTTTCATATTATCTCTGATATTAATAAAATTAATCTGTTAAAAGCCGGATTTCACTGACACGAGGTCACATTTAAAATCCAAGCGGGCAAATTTTCAAAAAATATGCCAACGAGTCGGAAAAATTTTCTATATTTGTTCACTTATTGTGCAGTAGTGTATACTGACGAAAAACAGGAAAATAATAATTAAACACAACACATATGAAACTTATAATTTCCAGCTCAGAGTTGCTCAAAGGAGTAATGTCAGTAGCAAAGGCTATTCCGGCAAAATCACCGCTTCCGATTCTTGAGAACTTCCTCTTTGACCTCAAGGGAAATCTCCTGGAGATCACCGCTTCAGACTCAGAACTCACCCTCAAGACAAAGATCGAGGTTGAGAGCACTGCAGAGGAAGGAAGGATCGCTGTTCCCGCAAAACACATGATGGACCTCCTCAAGGAACTTCCTGACCAGCCGTTGACAATCAACACTTCAAGCGACAGCTCATTCGTATGCAGCTGGGCAAGCGGAGAGTCTACACTCCCTTACTTCCCTGCGGAGGACTACCCTGCAATCACCGGTACAGACGACACAGCAGTGACAGTACAGTTCCCTGCACAGAGCCTTGTTGACGGTATTGCCAGCACAATATACGCTACAGCTGACGACGAGATCCGTCCTGCAATGAACGGTATCTTCTTCGACATCGACCTCAACTCGACTACTCTCGTAGCTTCTGACTCACACAAGCTCATCTGCTACACTACAGCAGACGTCAATGCTTCAGAGAAGGCATCGTTCATCCTCCACAAGAAGCCGGCTGCCATCCTCAAGGCCATCATCGGCAAGGATGCTGAGACAGTAGACGTATCATTCGACTCAAAGAACGCAGTGTTCCAGTTCGGTAACACAATGGTAATCTGCAGACTCGTTGTAGGAAAGTACCCTAAGTACCGCGATGTGATCCCGCAGAACAACTCAAACATCCTCAGAATCAACAGAGTACAGCTCCTCAACACCGTACGCCGTGTGTCTGTCTGCTCAAACAAGGCTTCTAACCACGTGAAGTTCGACCTCAAGAGCGGCAGCCTCATGATCTCTGCACAGGACCTCGGCTTCTCTATCGCAGCACACGAGCAGATCCAGTGTCAGTACGACGGTGACGAACTCTCAATCGGCTTCAAGTCGCCATTCATCATCGAGATCCTCTCGAACATGAACTGCGGCGAGCTCGTGATGAAGTTCCTCGACAGCAAGAGAGCAGCGCTCATCGTTCCTGCAGAAGATGAGGAAGAGAGCGAGAAGATCTGTGGTATCATCATGCCGATAATGATTTCATAATATGGATCTGAATCTTGAAAGGCCATTGGTGTTCTTTGACATAGAGAGCACCGGCCTGAACATCGCATCAGACTCTATAATCGAGTTGTCATTCGTAAAGATCCATCCGGGAGCAAGACAGGAAGTCAAGACCTGGAGGGTTAAGCCTTGGGACTACGAAAGACAGTGCCAGAGACCGATAAATCCGTCAGCACAGGCTGTTCACGGAATTTCAGCAGAGGATCTTGCTGACTGCCCAACCTTCTACCAGATCGTAGACGAAGTCATCGGCTACCTCACCGACAGCGACCTGGCCGGCTTCAACTCAGCAAAGTTCGACCTTCCGATGCTTGCAGAGGAGATCGAGCGCGTGCGCAAGTTCACCGGCAAGGACATCCAGATCAACCTTCACGAGATGAAGATGGTCGATGTGCAGAACATATTCCACATGATGGAGCCGCGCACATTGAAGGCTGCGTACATGTTCTACTGTGGAAAGGACCTCGAAAACGCTCACGCAGCTGAGGCCGACACCCTTGCGACATACGAGGTGCTCAAAGGTCAGCTTGACAAGTACGAAGGCGACCCGAGAATCGAGAACAATGTGGACAAGCTCGCAAAGATGTCTACAAAGCAGAAGACAGTTGATTATGCGGGAAGACTTATCCTCGGAGACAACGACGAGCCTGTAATCAGCTTCGGAAAGCACAAGGGCAAGACTGCACGTGAGGTGTACTTCAGTGAGCCTTCTTACTTTGCCTGGATCGACAACGGTGACTTTACGCTGGACACAAAGCGTCAGTTCGCACGCCTTAAGGCTCAGTACGAAGAGGAGAAGAAGGCGGCGGCCCCTAAAAGGACGACAGCAGTGCCAAGAACAAAGGGCTACACTCCGTTCGAAGGCCTCGGCGGCCTGTTCGCACAGGATAACGATTAATATATATGAATATATCAGTACAGCCATACGGCAGCAGCCGCTGCTACTGCCGACCTGACACTACTTGGGAGAGAGAGAGCAAAGACTTCTACTCTCCCGAGTCTGTGAATACACTGCATTGGACGCCTGTCGCCTATGTCAGAATCAGCAAGGCAGGCAAATGCATAAGCGGAAAGTTCGTGTCGCGCTACTATGACGGAGTCGGCTTCGGAACACTATTATATATAGGTGACTTCCTTCCTGACCTCGCTTCAGCATCCTGCACCGACCACTCTTCCATCCTCCCATCACCTGTCGGAGGGCCAGACCTGCTGGAGAGCACTGACAAGACATACGAAGTCTTCAGAAACGGCGAAAAGGTCTTCGGTTGCACAGTTGAAGGCTTGAAAGAGAAAGTGGAAGAGGCAATATGCAGGGCTTCAAAGCTTACTACCCTCAGGATCGGAGACTTTGTGGCAATAGAGCTTGCTCCCTCAACGCAGATCTGTGACCGCAGCGAGGAAGAGACAAAGATCAAGGCCGTCTTCGGAGAAAACGACCTTTTCGACTTCAAGCTAATCTTCTAACCGGAAATAATAATTGAGATCTCCGTCGCCGTCTGAATGAAAGACCTGTATCAGATCCTCAAGTATGAGGTCAGGCCTCATGGCTCCGGATTCCCAGAAATCATTACCACCCTCGGGAGTTGTCCTGAGGGTGTTGTTATATATAGGTAGGCCATTCGCCAAAGGACCGAACGACGGGAAAAGCTGGTGGACAGCCGCAAGCTGGGAACGAGTCCTGCAGTGGCCCGGATTAAGCCATATATCAGCATTTCTTGAGAGTTTATATGCATCCTCAAGGGAGATGACCCTTGACTTTGATGCTCCCGCCTCTGCCCCAAGCACTTCACCTGCAGCATCTCTCACAAGCTGTGACATATAATTCTCTGCTCCGGGAATATACCAGGCGTCAGCATATGGAATGTTCAGAAGCACCTTCACCCTGCTGTTATCCATTACTGACTCCGCAAGGATTTCATAACGTTCCTTGACAAAGTCAAACACCGAATCAGCCTGCTCCAGACGCCCTGTCAACGCACCGAAAAGTCGGACATATTCAGCTCTTGCAAGAGGATGATTCTCCAAATGATCGTGAAGCAGCAGCACAGGCACCCCCAACGACCTCAGTTTTGTAATATATTGAGGTTCAGTGCCTGAAACAACATAGGTAACCAGAAGATCGGGCTTGATTTCAAGAATCTTTTCATAGTCCAGAGCTGCCTCATAGCCTATGTCCGGCACACCCTCATATGGAAGTTTCGCGAGATAGCCTGCACCTGACACTGCGGCGACGAGACTGTCGGCGCCGATGGCAGAAAGGCAGGCGACATTGGTGGAGGACATGCAGATTATCCTGCTCAAAGGCTGCCTGACAAGGAGAGTGTCACGGCTTCCGTCAAAAGGAGATATGGCAACAACAGCCGAATCGGCAAGGATATCGAAATATGACGCATATTCGCACGAAGAAGCAGCCTGCTGCCTGGCGTCGTTGACGGTGCAGGCGGCAAGGAGGGCCATAGCGGCTATAAATATGGTATATATATACCTCATCTGGCAGATCCGATAAAAAGCTCCGCAAATATAGGTATATTTATATTACCATTGGCACTGATTTAGTGTGTGCGGTTTGACCGGAATGACGAATATTATTATTTTTGCAAAAAGACGGATTATGAAGACTTTACAAAGAATAGCACTCGCGACATTGAGTGCAGCGATAATGATCACATCATGCGGAAATGCAGGAGCACGCAACACAGGAGACACCTCACAGAACAAGAAGACAAAAGCAGTCGTAGAGCTTAACGCAGACGACTTCAACAAGCTTGTCTATGATATGAAGGTGGATGAGATCGAATACCTCGGAACGCTGCCTGCAATTGTGGATTTCACCGCAACATGGTGCGGCCCTTGCCAGAGAATCGCACCGATTCTTGATGAACTGGCAGCTGAGTATGACGGCCAGATCGTCATATACAAGGTAGACATCGACAAGGAAAGAGAACTTGCCAAAGCATTCAGCATCAGCTCAATCCCGGCAGTTCTTTACATCCCTATGGACGGCGAGCCAGTCATCACAATCGGCTCACGCGGCAAGGAAAAATTCAAGAAGGAGATAGAGACCATCCTCCTCACACAGGAAGAATAAGGATATTAATTCCTCGACTGACGCAACAGTTATTTTCTGATCATTGAAAATCCTGTTGCGTTTTCTTCTGCTTTCTGGAGGATTGAATCCGGATAGCCGCAAAGCCTTAGAAGCGAGATCGCGTTACGGGTGTAGACCACTCCCGGCAGCAAGGTGTACGAAAACCTTATCTGCTCCGAATCCACAGTTTCGCTGAAATGATAGGTGTCCAGAGAGTCTTCAAACTCTTGGGCCAGTTCAATATCGTGGGTAGAAACGACTGCCACTGTGTTTTCCAAAGAAGACAGGTACCTTATCACAGCATCTGCTATGGATATTCTCTCCACCGTGTTCGTTCCTTTGAAGATTTCATCAATGAACACAAAGTTTGTATAGGAATCCTTCGAGTCTGCACACCTGTCGATGATGGACTTTATCCTCATAACCTCTGACATATAATAGCTCTTTCCCTCATCAAGACTGTCAAAGACGGTCAGGACTGAATGTAGTCTACATTCTGACAATGATAACCCTGCAGAAAAACTCATATTCATTGCATACGAAGACACTATGTTCACTGCAAGCGTCCTGAGGAAGGATGACTTGCCGGACATATTTGATCCGGTGATTATCACAGACTTACCTATCTGTATGCTGTTAGGGATACAGTCCTTTATGAGAGGATGATATATATCTTCAGCCTTCAGGATTTTCTGCTGCGGCACAAATGTCGGAGACGACCATGCAAACCCGCAGGAATCCATCCAGCTTCTGAAAGAGGCTATCGAATAGAGGGCATCCCAACCACCTACATATTCAAAAAGAGTCCTTGAATCCCTGCTCACATCCTCCATTTTTCTGAGGATGAAGTATGTAGTGACCGGCTCCACACAGCACACGATCTTGACCAGTTCCACCAGAACATAAAATATTGACATCAAGTCAGATTCCAGGATTCCGTTCAGGCTGAATATTCTCAGTTTACCAGACAATTTTGTCAGATTTCTGACTGAGTTCCTCACATCCTTGAGCTCGTTATGACTGTCGATTTCAGAAAGTCTGACTGCGGCCTGCCTTATCTTGGAGAGCTGGATAAGCGGACGGATGTATATTTCCACATAAGATTTATTGATATAGTGGAGAGACGCATTCAATATAAGCGCAGCGATTGAGAAATATATTGCAGCTGCCGGAGGAAGGAATGCGATTATAAGGACCAGAGCGGCACATTCAAGCAAAGGAATCAGCCACGAGAACTTATGCCAAGTTCCCACACCCACAGACATATTCAACAAAGAGCTTACAGAAACCCCTTTCTTGTCGTTCACAGCACCCAAAGCAGCCTCAACCTTCGACCTGAACCCCTCATCCTGCATCATCAGCGATATATCGCTTTCATCTTCGGTGAGCCTCCGGCTTCGCTTCATCTGGCGGAACCTGTCATATAACATAAGCTCCCCTACCGGCGTCAGACAACGGTTTGCGTAGCCGAAAAGCCCGTCAACATCGACATCCCTGCATATATCATCACCCAAAGGGATGTCATCGCCCTTATACAGACGATAGCATCCCCTTATATATTCTACATCCGAAGGATTATCCTTCAGAAGACCGAATCCCGACTTGAAGGCACTTTTCATTTTACAGACTCACAGCTGGCGGCAGTTACTTCTTTCTCTTGAGAAGCAGTCTGTCTGTCAGAGTCATAGCTACCGAGAAGACAGCACCCATCAGAAGCAGTTCCCCAAAACCATACTTTTCACCCATACCGAAAAGAAGAACAGAGAGCCAGCCGAAAAAGACATATAAGACAAGGTTTACGAGAAACTGCACCAGAAATTCTTTGGCTTTTTTCATAATGTGAGGTTTTTATAGTTCTCTACAAACTTACATAAAAACTTTCGTTTTTACGCCCGTTAGAATAAAAATCAAGACCACATACTATCTTTAAAGGGCA
>CANBDZ010000088.1 GCA_947367375.1 uncultured Bacteroidales bacterium
TATTGATAATATAACGCCCCCTGAAGAATGTGAGGAGCGAAGTGACGAACTTTCTCAAAAAATGATTGGAAGTTAGGCGAGTTTTAATACCTTTGCAAATAGGTGGAAAAAACATATTGATAATATAACGCCCCCTTTCACAAGCGACGAGTGTAACGAGGAGCTCTCTCAAAAAAATCTGTGTGTATGAGTGAAGATTTGAATAAGGAAAATATGAGTGATGATATCGGTGATATTCCTGATGATATCTGGTATGATGGAGTAGAATATGACAGGACTATCGAAAGATATGGAGAAGGTACGCCTTTTCAAGAGGGGGATGATAAGGAGTATATCAAGTCACTGTCTTTTCATGATCAGAGAGGACTTGAGTGGTACCATCAGAAGAATGAATTTATGAGGAGCTGTCCTGAGCTGAGGGAGATAAGCACCACCGACTTTCTGCATCTGCTTTTCTGCAGGGATGACGATGAGATGCTTCCGTTCGAGGAACAATGGTGTGAAGCTTACGACTGGTGGGCCAGGCATCCGAGATCAGCCAAGAGGCCGCCGGAACATCCGTACGTTTACAATGGAATCGCCCAGGCAATCTATGGAAAAAGAAAAAGGGAGGCAGATCAGAAGAATAAGACATTTGTTATTACAAATAAGATTGAGCAGCTGAACGAGATTATGCAGCACCCGTTCGTGATCATGTCTCCGGTATCATATACCGGCAAGAGGCGCACAAAATCGAACGCCCGATATCTTTATGCGATTGCAATCGATATCGACCGTGTGGAGGCCAAGCACGTGGACAATCTGCTGTATCAGTCGGATCCGACCAGAACGGTGCCTCTTACCTTTCCTCGCCCGCAGATCATCGTTAATTCCGGCTCAGGTATTCATATCTATTTCCTGCTTGAGACGCCGCACCCGATGTTCAATGATGTCTATCCGATTCTGAATAAGATCAAGAAGGAGCTGACCCGCCGTGTATGGAATATCGGTACCACTCATGAGGATCCGAAGCACCCTCAGTTTCAGGGTAACTGTCAGGGCTTCCGACTCCCGGGAACACAGACGAAGACCAGGCAGAAGGTAACGGCCTTCCAGAGCATAAACCCGGCAGGAAAGCCATTCTATAAGATTACAGAACTTATGGCGAACGGTGGAGGATTCTTGTCTGATCAAGAACAGGAGCTGCTCAGAAAAGGTATTTATAATCCAAAGAGAATTTCTCTGAAACAGGCGAGGGAACTGTATCCGGAGTGGTATGAGAGAAGGATTATTCAGGGACATAGGCCGGGGCGCTGGTATGTGAAGAGAGATCTGTACGACTGGTGGAAACAGAAGATATCGGTGAAGGTGTCTGTAGGACATAGATACTTCTGCCTTATGGCTCTCGCTGTGTATGCGGCGAAGTGCAATATCGAGGAAGAGGAGTTCATGAGGGACCTAAAGAGCTTTGTAGAGCCGTTCGATGGCATCTCATATACTAAGCGTCCGGAAGACCGCTTTACTATTGAGGACGCTCTGGACGCTGCAGCTGCTTACCGTGAGTGCTACTGTACCTTCCCTTTGGAAGACTTGAGAGATATTACAGGCGTGGATATAGAAAGGAATAAGACCCGCAAGTTCAAGAAGCAGAATATACATCTTGAGGAAGCCAGGGCTGTACGTGATGTCCGACAGAAGAGAAAGGGTACGATATGGGATGAAAATAATGGTCGAAAGAGTAAATTACTAGAGGTCTTCGAATGGAGAAAGAATAATCCTGAAGGATCGAAGTACGCTTGTGCAAAGGAGCTTGGGATAGATAAGAAGACAGTCATGAAGTGGTGGGATGCCACAGAGGAGACTATCGAGCAGGAGAACGAGAGAAGAATGAAGCTGCTCGAGGAGAGAAGGAGACTAGTCGGGGGATATGAACTGCATAATAGGGAGTCTTCTGAGCTTCATGATATCGGAGCAGGATACAACAGGGGATATCTGTCAGATCGTAAGGCCGCAGATCTTGTCATGCAGAATACGGACGGATATGACAGGCAGTCAGAAGAGACCATCAGGAAGACCGGCGATGATCTGGCTGACCTCATCAACTTCTCCGAGGTTTCAATAGACGAGATCATGCGTACAATGGGAATACCGGAACCAATGATCCCTATACTGAAGGAGCAGATGAGAGAGGCGATGAAGACTCCGGAATTCTGGCAGCAGTACAAGGCCGCCAACCCGACAGTAGATACCAGCAAGTGGCCGAAGGAAATACAGGAGCGGTTCAATAAGAAGATGAAAGGCAACTAGTTATAAAAGTAATAAAGTAATATAATAATAAAGTAATAAAAATACAGGCACCTTTTGACGGGGTGCCTGCTTACGTGATTTACTTGTTTGTCTTTATTGTCTGAGCGATGATCTTTGCCTGGTCTTCGTTGATCTCGATGCCGGCATCATTCATGAACGTATAGCCCTCCTGAATGAATTTCCAGAGACCGACATCCTTGCCGTTGAACTTGCCGTAGAACGGCTGCTTGTCTCCGACCTGAAGCTCTATCTTATCTCCGTCCTTCACCGCAAAGTAACGCCTCTCCCAGACATTGCCCTTGGTCGGATCAGACTCGAGGACAGGTTCAGGAGCCCCTGCCTCTTTCAGCCTGGAGAAGACCGCATGCACATCCGGATCACATCGCTTAACACCGGCATCCATGAGACGCTTGATGACCTGTGTCGGAGTCATCTTCTGACCGTAAACCTCGGAGTATGCTTTCACAAGAAGCTTAAATTCGATGGCAATGTCTTCCTTCAGATTGACAGTGCAGAACTTGCCCACTCCCTCACCATTTTTGCGTCGAGACGGTTTATATAGATCTTTAGTCCTGGCCATAATTATTAGTTAATGTTTACGTATGCAAAAATACAAATATTAACTAATATCTTAAATATAAATCTACCGTTATTAGTTAGTATTAAAAGACACTACTTACTTTGAAAAATTATACTACCGATTTAAAGAATTATACTACTGATTTCCGAAAAATTATACTACCTATTTTTCCGCCCTTCGAATCCTTCTGCGTCCGGATCCAGCAAGCTGGAGTCACCACAGGTGACGGCCGTTCGGATTCCCAGGATTCTCCCTTCATCGAAACCGTTCTCTCAATCCCCCGGATTTCGAGCCTGGGCATGCCCCGGACACTATCTCGCCCTGATGAACCAGTTCGAGATCTTCTCTTCAGCGAGAATCCAACGGACAAACATTTCCCCTTCCCCTTGCAAGTCCGAAATAAATTCGTACATTTGCTTACGGAAAGGGTCAATATTTGCCCTAACTCAGTAGGGCAAGTTTGCCCACTTCGTCAAGGGTGCCCCTTGAAACCCTCGGCGACTCCAGAAAGTAAGGGGCCCGCAGCGTTCGCTGCCCTTACTTTTCTCTCAGCTCCGACCAAGGGCAAGCCCTTTGGAATCCCGCCAGAGATGCGTAAAAACCCTGGGACCCAACCCCGGATTTTTCCTTTCCTGGCAAGAAAAACACCGACCACATAAATATACAATACACATGGGACAGTTTTGCGTTCTACACATGGAGTCCAGAGCAGAGGTCTCCTCGATCTTAGAAAGACATATCGTTCGACAGGAAGTCAGGTACGTCAACGGCGTTCGCGTGGAAACCGTCTGGGTTCCTGATAATGCGGATGAATCGAGAGTGCATCTGAATAGAGAACTTGTTTCCAGGACCGTCACAGATCCATCGACAGGAAAAGCAAAAACGCTGACTATACAGCAGGCGGTTAACCGCAGAATTGAGGAAGCCGGAATCACGAAAGTCCGCAGTAATCAGAACACCTGCATAGAGATCATCTTCAGCGGATCACCGGAGACCATGTGCGCCATGTCCCCGGAACAGGTGAACGCCTGGGCCAACGACACTCTCGCCTGGGCTCAGAGTCGATGGGGATATGAGAACGTAGTTTCAGCTACCCTGCACTGTGATGAGAAGACCCCTCACATGCATGTGATCGTGGTGCCTATCGTGCAAGGACAGAGCCGCAGGTCAGCGTCCAAGGAAAGGATGGATGCCGCGATGGGCGTTGATACCAGAAAATACAAGACCGATACCACCAGGAACAGGCTGTGTGCGAACGAGGTCTACACAAAGCCGCTGCTCTATGGCTATCATACCTCATACGCTGAGACAGTAGGCGAGAAGTACGGACTCTCGAGAGGAGTCAGGGCTGAGCTCGGATCGTACAAGAAGCACACCTCGTCCATCGAGTATAACAGACAGCTGGCCGAGGAAACAGCTGAAAAGGAAAGACTGATAAAAGATCTTACTGCAGACTATGCGGAGCTCACTTCGGCTGTGGAAAACACAACCAGTAAGCTTTCTGCTCAGAGGGAGATAATGTCTTTACAGGAGAAGACTATTGCAAATAATGATGTCATCATTCAAAATCAGGAGAAGCAGAAGGCTTCGGTGGTTATCAATGACGATGCAGTGGAAAAACAACTTGCTGAAAAGTATGTTTCCCTTGCTAAACTTACGGAAGAAGAAAAACGACTTGAAAGATCTATTACGGATAAAACGGCTGAGTTTGATACATTGGATAAAAAGGTGCAAACCCGCAGACAGCAGCTTGCTGAAAAGGTAGATTTAACTGCTGTTCCTCAGAAGGGATTGATAGGTTATAATGCCGCAGAGGTTACGTCTTTTATAGAGTCTGTAAAAAATGCAACTCTAATTTCTCAGATGAACAAGGTTTATAGTGACTATAATCCTAACGAGAGACTTGAAAATGAAGTCTATCGCCTTCGTCGAGTAGAGGACGAATACAAGAAGTTGCTGGATTCCCCACATCTTTTACAGGAGCGTTTAGATGAACTTAAGGTAGAAATGCAACGAAAGTCGATAGAGAATATGTTGAAGTATGCCGTTAATGATAAAGATGTTCATGTGAGCTCCATCGAGGTCAAAAAGACCTCTGAGGGAGATGATATATTTGCAAGGTTCACAATCGGGAAAGGAAACCTCCAATATGCTGCACACATAGATCCTAGAGAGTATATTATATATACTGACGACTCCAGAATTACAGGGCTGTGGGCATGTCACAATTTCAGCAACGAAGAAATCTGGTGGAATCTAGGAACACTTGATGATATTCAGCAGAAGCGAGAAAAAGAAGATCTGATGTCAAGACTCGGATCCAAACTTTCCAAGCTGGTTAAATGTCCGATTGTGGTAGAGGATTGTAAGGCGGCAGGAAATCAGTATCTTGTGTTCGCTACAAACGGACGAGCTTACTTCATTAACCGAGATGGCAAGACATGGAGTACTGATGACGATAGGATTAAGACTATTCGAGATTGCAAGACATATGCAAAAGAGGAAATCTGGAAAAGCCATGGCGATATCAATCACCCGAAGCTGAGTCAAGGAATCAAGAGGTAATATTTATTACTATACTACTTGTAATAATACTGATATAAAGGTAAAAAATAGCCCTTAGGCATAAGTCTGAGGGCTATATCATTTTATCCAAGATATGTCTTTAAAGCATCAACGTACCTTTCAAACGCATCTAGTCCTATAGGTGTAATTCTACATGTTGTCTGAGGCTTTTTGCCCTTGAATCCTTTTTCTACTGTTATATAGTTCGCTGCTGTCAGTTTGTCAATCTGGACACTCAGGTTACCAGCAGTAGCTCCTGTTGCCTCACGAAGATAGACGAAATCTGCCTCTTCGAGATTTACAAGAACAGACATTACAGCGAGTCGTAGCTCTGAATGTAATAATGGGTCCAGTTTTTTGAACATAACTATAGCCTTTAATTTGCTTTTTTATTCATCATAATACCAGGAAGAATAAGGTTCAGGATTGAAGCCATAGTGAAAAACAAAGGGGTAAATTCCACCTTCGTATAAAACAGAGCTATGGTGCATCCGATACCTGTCAAAAAGCCGCCGATTATGATATAATTGTTTTTCAACACAAATCCCGTCATTACTGCAGCAAATCCTAAAAGTACAGCTGTAATATAACCTGTAAATTGAGGTGCAAGAAAAGCGAACACAATAGAAAGGATCGTTGCAAAGATACCATAAGAAATCCATATGTATCCCACAGTACGGCTAATAAAGCTCTTACCTCCTTTTTTGCATTTGCCTTTTAGAAGAATGATTGAAAGCGGCCATCCGAGTACAGGAATGCCAAACCAAAGAAAATTCCAACTGAGATTTCCTGTCAGTTTTAGCATTGAATACACGGCAATGGAGAAAGCAAGAACGACAGTTCCCCATAATATCATAGGAGATCCAGCGTCTTTCTCAAAATCTTTCCTACTCTTTTCAATTGCATCATTGATGATTTGAAAACTTTTTTCAGGGCTCATAACATTTGTTTCCATATAAACTAGTGTTAGCTTATTTAACATACAGATTCTATCTTCATCCTTCCGGACAGATGAGAACAGAATCTTCTCCCGTGATCACAATGCAAATATAAACAAGTTTATAATATAAACCAAATTATTTAGAGAATTCTCATTGTGGTATTAAAGTAGGATAGATGAGAGTATGATAATACTTTATTACTAGTAATAAATAATACTATCAATAAAATATAGACGTCAGACTTATTTATTATTGCTTATTTTCCTAATAAATACGGAAAAAGCCTAGCGTGTGCTAGGTGTTGACTGTGCTATACGTATTTCACCGAATGCTTACAATGTATATTACAGACTCGCCTTCACCCTCTGTACTGTCGATACCGACACCCCTGTGAGCTTGGCTATCTCGCGGATTGAGTTCTTTCGTTTCCTGAGATGTCTGACCACTTCCGGATACTTGGCCTGAAGATCATCTTTAGTTAGGACGCTCCCCTTTGGTCGGCCCATTTTTACGCCTTTATTCTTGGCTAAGGCACGACCGGAATTCAGGCGACCAAGTATGAGCTTGCGTTCCATCTCTGCTCCAAGAGCCAGGACTGTGAGAACCATCTTCGCGACAGGATTCTCCTCTCCCCTTTCATTAAGCGTTGACAGATTAAGATCCAGGATATAGATATTTACTCCAGCTGCAGTCAGATCTTCGACAGCCTTGAGAACCTCGACGGTGCTTCGTCCAAGCCTGGAGAGTTCCGTCACCATCAGGGTGCCGGGGTGTTCTGTCTTGCAGAACTCCAAGCACTCGGAGAGTACTCCCCTCTCCTGATTGGACTTCGCTCCAGAGATATGTTCCTGGAAGATCTTCACGATCTCATAACCTTTCCCCTCAGCGTATCTAGTAAGATCCTCAATCTGCCTTTCTGTCGATTGACGGTCGCCCATGGACGAGACGCGGGCGTATATCACTGCATTATTGCTGCTCATTGTTGGCTCAATAAAAAGGAAGACTGCTGGATTCGAACCAGCGCAGGCCCTATGACCAGCTTGAAGTTATCGCGCCTCCGTTGTCCACTTGGATAAGCCTTCCTGTAAGGATTTTAATCTTTGATTAACCTGAGTACAAATATAGTCGTTATTCAAGAAAATACCACGATTTATCTGAATACAGTTTAGGCCTCAATACAGAAACTCCTAGTAAACGAATCCAAGCATCCAAAGCGGAAGTTTGGCACCATCAGGCATGTCCCAGTCATCGGCGAATACGTATGAGTCCTTGAGTCCGGCAATCTGTGAGAAGTCCTTGCTTCTTCCGCCAATTTCAAAAGTATACCTGTTGTCTATCTTGAAGTCGCCCTGTGTCTTTCCGTATTCAACGTGATGGCATTCAGCCAGACTGTTGATGGCAAAACATTCTCTAGCTGTTCCGATATCTACCTTGCCAGGGGCTAGAGCATGGAGAAGGTTTGGATTCTCCATGTATACCTTGTCCGGTTTAGACAGCTTGCCCATCTTCTTCTTATCAGAATAAAGAAGGTTGAACACCTTGGCATCTCCAAGGTACTTCAGATATTCCACCACTGTGTCTCGACCGATTTCAAGCGAGCCGGCCAGCTTGTTTGCGTTCAGTTCAAAAGGAACTTCCTCGGCTATAAGCTTTACCAAGGCCTGGATCTTTCTGATGTTCGAGACATCGACGTTGCAGATCTGTGGCAGCTCAGTCTCGATGATATAGTTTACGACCTGTTCTATACGGGTGTAGTATTCGTCCTTGCCCTCAAGCAGGAAAGGATAGTAGCCCTTTTCCAGATATTCCTTGAAGAGGACAACCGGCTTGCACTTGGATGTCACCATTTCCCAGAGTTCGTATGGACACGACAGGATATCCTCCAGTGTCCATTTTGGAAAATCCAGTCCGTGATAGAACTTCAGGGCTTCACGGAAAGAAAGTCCCGGCATGGTATACTTGATGGCGCGACGAGAAAGGTCTGCATCACCCTCTCTCAGCTGAAGAAGGGATGAACCGCTTACAATGAGCTTGAGTGATGGAAAGAGTTCGTAGATCTCTTTGACTTCCCTGCTCCAGTCCATGGTCCCAGGCTTGTACTTGTGGATCTCATCAATGACAAGCAGCTCGCCTCCGTTAACGTGGAACTCCTCAGCAAGCCCTACCAGCGTTCTTGTAGAAAAGTCTACGGTATCAGCCGAGCAATAAAGAACTCTACGGTCTCCTGGCTTATAGTTCTGCTTTATGTGCTGCTTGATAAGAGTGGATTTTCCTACTCCTTTAGGGCCCATAATGCTTACGATTTGTGCGTTCCAATGAATCTGATCCATCTTTTCACGGATAATGTTCATTGAGGTGTTAGCCAAAAGCCTGTCATGTTTTCTGAATAAAGCGTCCATATCGTCAAGTTTAATGAGTCAAAGATAATAAAAGTGTTGCGCGTAAACAACATATTTCGCAAAAATTGTTGGTTGTACGCAACACTTATTTTGTAAAGAGGATTATGGGGACAAGAATGTAAGAAAGTATTATCTGTCAAAAATCGCCGAAATTTGCCGGATGCTCGATCTTCTGTCAAAAAAATAACGCAGCCCTTTAATGGATCTGCGTTATATCTGTATCGTGTTCAAAGTATCACAGTGAGACTTTGAAATGAGACTTTGGAATGATTATCAGAGGATTAATAATTATTACTTTATTATTTGTAATATTTATTACTTGCCGGCAGCAGCAAGCGTCTGCTCCATGAACTCGTTTATGAGGGCAGTGACAGTCTGTCCGCTTTCAGCAGCATATGCCTTAAACTTGCGGTATGTGTCAGGATTGATCACAATAGTAGTGCGCTTATTCTCCTGCTCTGACGAAACCTTCTTTGTCTCCACAACTGGTTCGGCCGGATGGGTCATTGCCTTGAGTGGTGAAGGGGGAGGAGTAGTGCCGGACTGTGGCATGGTCAAGGTCTTCTTTGCCATATTACTTTATTATATTATTACTTTATTACAATTTAGAGAGAATCTCATCCACGAGTACCTGGAAGTCAGCTGCACCGTTTGAACCAGGGTAGGCTGTTACCACATCAGTGTATTCAAAGGCCGCCTTGGCAACGTCATTATTCTTGCGGACGACTGTATCAAGAACGCGATCACCATACTTGGCCCTTACATCAGCTTCGACGATATCGGTCATGGTCTGCCCCTTCTCGTAGATATTGAAGAAGATGAAGTCGATATGGATTCCCGGATTCAGATCCTGCATCTCGGCGCAGAAGGTATCCATCATGTTCAGACCATACGAAGACATCAGGTCGGTCTTCATCGGAACGATGAGCTTGTTGGCCGAGGCAAGAGCGTTCATCGTGATGAGTCCGAGAGATGGGGGACAGTCCAGGAGGATGAAATCATAGCGGCTCTTCTGAGGCTCGAGAAGATCCTTGAGAACATCTTCTCTTCTTCTCATGTTTGTCATCTCGATCTCGATACCGGCCATCTCAAGTCCGGAAGGTGTAAGGTCGAGGTTCTGTCGCACAGGATAGATCGGAAGATCCTTTCTCTCGCGGATTGCATGGTATACAATTCGTGACGGAATCTCAGCGAAGAAATGGCGAGTAAGGTTTGCTTGAGTGTCGAGGTCCATGAGAAGAACCTTCTTGCCTTTGGCTGCCAGGATGGCGCCGATAGTGGCAACCGAAGCTGTCTTTCCGACTCCGCCTTTATGGTTGGCCACGGCTATGATTTTAGCTTTCATATTTATTACTTTATTACTTTATGCGAAGATAGGAATTATTTTTCAATGGACAATACTGGACGAACAGGAGAGTGAACCAGAAGAAACTAACATTATAGGTAAAAATTTCTCATTGATAATATAACGCCCCCTGAAAATAGGTGGAAAAAACATATTGATAATATAACGCCCCCTGAAGAATGTGAGGAGCGAAGTGACGAACTTTCTCAAAAAATGATTGGAAGTTAG
>CANBDZ010000089.1 GCA_947367375.1 uncultured Bacteroidales bacterium
GATTTCGCCGGAGCAGGAGAAAATCGTCAAGCTCTACAAGGAGAAGACACCGATTTTCGACCACTTCGAAGTAACGAGACAGATCAAGAGTTCTTTCGGAAAAGTAGTACCTATCAAGCAGGGAGCATACCTTGTGATTGAGCACACAGAAGCATTGCATGTGATTGACGTCAACAGCGGAATCCGTTCCAAGAACAAGGAACAGGAGCAGAACACATTTGACGTAAACTGCTACGCAGCCGAAGAGATTGCAAGACAGCTCAGGCTGAGGGACATGGGTGGAATCGTCATTGTAGACTTCATCGACATGGAGTCAAACGAGCACCGAAACGCCCTCTACAAGAAAATGCAGGAGCTGATGGAGTCCGACAGAGCAAAGCACAACGTGCTGCCTCTCACAAAGTTCGGACTTATGCAGATCACAAGGCAGAGAGTCCGTCCAGCAACAGAGATCAACACCCAGGAGGTGTGCCCTGTGTGCAACGGAACAGGAAAGATAGCATCAAGTGTCGTGATCGATGAAGCAATCGAAAGAAGACTGTCCTACTACGTGACAGACAAGAAGATAACAAGCTTCATCCTCAAGGTAAACCCGATACTCGGAGCCTACCTCACAAGAGGTCTTTTCTCTTCTATAGTAGGAAGATGGAAGAAGAAGTACAAATGCAAGATAGAGGTCGTGGAGACCACAGACTTCTCTGTTCTGCAGAATGAATTTTATGATGAAAAAGGAAGGAAGCTGGAATAGCTTCCTTCCTTTTTTCTATGCTTCGAGAAACTCTGACATATTCTCTGAGTATTTTCTCCACTTGTCGATCAGCGCCTGCATGTCAGAAGGAAGCTGCGAATCGAACCTTACCATCTGCCCGGTACGTGGATGAACGAAACCGAGAGTCTTGGCGTGCAGAGCCTGACGCGGCAGGAGCTTGAAGCAGTTCTCTATGAACTGGCGGTATTTCGCGTAGATGGTTCCCTTTCTGATCTCTGAGCCGTCATAACGCTCGTCATTGAAAAGAGGATGGCCTATCCAGTTGAAATGCACGCGGATCTGGTGTGTTCTACCTGTCTCAAGACGGCACTCGACAACTGTCACATAGCCGAAACGCTCAAGAACCTTATAGTGAGTAACTGCGTGCTTGCCATAGTCTCCATCCGGGAACACCTTGAACCTCATGCGGTCATTAGGGTCACGTCCGATGTTTCCTATGATAGTACCCTCATCTTCCTTCAAGTTGCCCCATACAATGGCCACATAACGGCGCTCTATCGAGTGAACAAAGAACTGCTTTGCAAGATTAAGCTGAGCCTCATCATTCTTGGCCACAACAAGAAGTCCAGAAGTGTCCTTGTCAATTCTGTGGACAAGCACACCCATTCTCTCGTCTTCAGCATCAGGTCCTTGGGATATGCCAAGGTGGTGAGCAAGAGCATTGACCAGCGTGCCGCTGAAATGACCGTGTCCAGGATGTACAACCATACCAGGCTCCTTATTCAGCACCAGCACATCATCATCCTCGTGAACGATGTTGAGAGGAATGTCCTCCGGGAGGATCTCCAATCCCCTTCTCTGGTACGGCATCACAAATGTGACGACGTCACCTGGACGTACTATATAATTGGCCTTGACTACCTTATCGTTCACACGAATGTAGTCTGCCTTTATCGCAAGCTGGATCCTGTGACGAGAGGTGTACTCCATATGTGTAGACAAGTACTTGTCTACACGCATAGGAGCCTGGCCTTTGTCGATGTCGAAGCGGTAATGCTCGAACATCTCCTGCTGCTCGTCCTCAAGTTCGAATATATCGTTGTTCTGTTCTATCATTATTTCTTAGCTGGAATGCGGGTTTCGTCTAAAGTAAAATACAAAGTGACCTCATCTCCCATACGTACTGTCACCGAGTCCTCAATGGCTGGAACCTGTCTGTAGACCACTGCAGAAAGGCTGTCGTCATAGGTCTTGACAGTCTCATCAAATTTGAGAGACTTGATGTTGAGCGACTGCTTTCTCACAGCATCAACCGCATTGATATAGCGTCTGCCCACAACATCCGGCATATATGTCACATTGTCTGTGTCAGGATTCAGTCCTACAACAAGGTCAATCACAGTCTCGGTCTCCACCAAAGCGCCCGGCTCTATCTCGCGGTTGCGATAGAGCTGCTTAATGACATTATTTGTCGCTATATCCTTCACATATACCAACTTACCTACTGTAAGACCTCGCGACTGAAGCTCTGCTATAGCCTGACGGAGCGAAAGGCTCACAAGGTTCGGCATAGTTACCTTCTTTGCATTCTTCGCATTGATGGTCAGGGATATGCGTCTTCCCTTCTTCACCTCGGAACCCGGAGAAGGATTCTGGTCGCGTATTGCGCCCTTCTTCATTCTTTTGGCAAACACCGAGTCGGTCACCTCCACACGCATACCGGCCTGAGCCGCCACATCCCTTGCCTCTTCCACAGTCATATTTGTGAAGTCAGGGACACTTATCGTTTTGTTGTGGAGTGTCACTACATTAAGGAACACTACGGCACCGATGAGAAGTACCACTGCAACAACCGCTGCAATCAGCAGGTTGCGTACAATCCAATTCTGGAGAAAATTCTTCTTTGTCTTTTTACTTTCAGACATCTGCATCAAACTTTAATCAATTCATATTCACGGCATCCGAGACCGATCTTCTCGCCGTATTCAACACCTGCCTCCCAGTTGGTGTCCGGATGAACAAGACGGAACTTGTCCTCACCCTTGTGATGGTGATGATGACCGCAGCCACAACCCTCACCGTGAGCGTGATCCTTATCTGAGATCGCGTTTGCTGAAAGTGTAGGAGCAGCCTTTACGAGGTCAGCGCATGCACAGTCAAGAGCCACAGGGTCAGTCGAAGCAAGGATTCCGAGATCCGGTACGATAGCTGCGTCATTGTGACCCCAGCAGTCGCAGTTCGGAGAGACATTCATAATAAATGATATATGGAATGACGGTTTTCCGTTTACCACAGCGTAAGCATATTCAGCAATCTTGCTGTTGAGTACATCAGATGTGTCATAGTCCTTGATCACAGCTGCTGACTTCTGGCACACAGCAACGCACTGGCCACAGCCTACGCACTTGTCATAGTCAATCACAGCCTTCTTGTCAACCACCTTCACAGCATCGTGACGGCAGTACTTCTCACATATACGGCAACCGATACAGTTCTGAAGATCGATCATAGGCTGCGACGAAGAGTGGAGCTCAAGCTTGCCACCCACACTCGCAGAACCCATTCCAAGATTCTTGAGGGCACCACCGAAACCGCTCTGCTCGTGTCCCTTGAAGTGGTTCATCGAGATCACGATGTCAGCATCAGCAATCGCTGCACCGATCTTAGGTGACGGACAGTATGCTCCACCACATGGCACCTCTTTATAGTCTGTACCCTTAAGACCATCTGCAATGATCACGTCAGCGTGAGCTGTGATTCTGTTGAATCCGTTCTCCATTGCTGTGTTAAGGTGATCTACCGCGTTAGAGCGTCCACCAGTGTACAATGTGTTGCTGTCTGTAAGGAATGGCTTTCCACCAAGTGAACGGATAACATCAACTACACGGCCTGCATAGTTTGGACGAATGTACGCCATGTTTCCAGGCTCACCGAAGTGGATCTTGATGGCAGTGAATTTTCCTGCAAAATCGATGTCGCCGATACCGGCTCTTCTGATGAGTCTCTCAAGCTTTGTGAGAAGGTCGTTTCCCGGAACTGTTCTGAGATCCGTAAAGTACACTTTAGACTTTTCCATAATTTAAATCACATTATTGACATACCCTTGAAAAAGACATTTACAAGTCCCTGTCCGAGCAAGGCTATACCGATTATTACTACAATTGCTCCTGTTATTCTACTTATCCAAAGTATTGTGTTCATCTTGAAGCTCTTGCGGAAACGGCTGAGCATCCATGAAACCATGAACCAATAGGTTACGGAACCCGCACTCACAGAAAGGATAATCGGTGTTACCCTCCAATTGTGAGGAGCACTGTCAGCAAGTCCAAAGAACGCAAAAAGAGTGAACATCACAAATATGGCCATAGGATTTGACAGGCCCATAGCCACTGCCTGCCCAAAATCAGATGGAGAAACGCCCGAATCTCCGTCTTCCTTCATTCTTCTGAAAGGATTGGAGAAGGCCATTATCACGCCCAAAAGTGCCAGCACGCCGCCACCGACCAGCAATATAAGGTTCTGGTGAGTTTCGATAAGCTTCTGTGCGAAAGCAAGGGCAAATATGGCAATGAAGGCATAGAGCGTATCAACCACACTTGCTCCCAGTCCTGAGACAAAACCTGCCATATGCCCTTTACTCAAAGACTTCTGCACCACAAGAATGGCGATCGGCCCTATAGGGGCTGATGCACACATTCCTACGAGGAATCCTTTGAGCATATCGACTACCATAACACACAAAGGTAGCAATTATTTTTATATCTTTGCCTTTGTTTAACAAGTGCATCGAATGAAAAAAGAAAATATACTCATCTGGACACTCGTCGTACTTTTCGCGATATTGATGTCCATTCCGTTCCTTATCCCCCACACAGGTATTCTTGCACTATTCGGCCTTGTACCTCTTCTGTGCATGGAAAGAATAGCTGAAGGATATGGTAAGAAACGCATATGGATATATCACTACTCGACCTTTGTCATCTGGAATGCCATCACTACATTCTGGGTGTGCAACGCGACTGTAGCAGGAGGTATCTTCGCCATATTTGCCAACGCCCTCCAGATGTCTCTCGTTTTCGGTCTGTTCCGTCTGAGCAAAAAGAAATTCAGCGGAATCCTCCCATATATATTCTTGATGGTCACTTGGATAGCTTGGGAAAGGTTCTATTTTGACGCCGAAATCTCTTGGCCATGGCTTGTGCTCGGAAACTCATTTGCACGCACAACATGGGCCATCCAGTGGTACGAGATCACAGGTTCACTCGGCGGCTCGCTCTGGATCTGGCTCTGCAACCTGAGCCTGTTCGGTCTGATGACAGCCTTGTCAGACGGGAAATGGTTCACCTTCAACTGGAAGGCAAAGACTGCAGCTTTGGTCGGATATGCAGCGATCCTCATAGCTCCATTCATAATTTCGGCACAGATAGGAAAGGGATATAAGGACTCAATGGAAGCAGAGGATATGCTCCCTGTTATGATCATCCAGCCTAACATCGACCCTTACAACAAGTTCCAGGCAATGACCCAGGAGCAGCAGGATGCCATCTTCCTGACACAGGCCACAAAGGCTTTGGCAGACAGAAAGGCCGATTCTACTGCAGGCCCTCTTCTGGTCCTTGGTCCTGAGACCTTCACAAGCCCCGTAATACCAGGGCAGTACGAACGCAGCCGTACTTGGAGAAGATTCACATCCTTCCTTAAGGACTACCCTGACGTAAACCTGCTTTTCGGAGCATCTACCTACGACTACATCCAGTCAGAAAAGGCACCGTCCCACACTGCAAGAGACCTCGGAGACAATGTATGGCTCGAATCTCACAACTCAGCCCTCATCGTGGACGGCACAGCCCGCACAGAGATCTTCCACAAGAGCAAACTCGTGGTAGCTGTTGAAAAGACTCCATATCCGGCAATATTCTGCAAGATCGACAATATGCTTGGAGGAATGATGGGACGCTGCGTAGGCCAGGATGAGATCTCCCTGCTGAACGTAAAAGGTACTGATGGACAGACTATTCCAGTAGGCTGTGCCGTATGCTACGAGTCTGTTTACGGAGAATATTGCACTGACTACATCAGAAAGGGAGCACGTGCCCTTGCAGTCATCACCAACGACGCATGGTGGGGCAACACTCCGGGCTACAGACAGCACCTCAGCTACTCTTCATTGAGAGCTATAGAGACCCGCCGTGCCATCGCGCGATGCGCCAACACCGGCATATCTGCCATCATATCTCCATCAGGAGAAATAAATCAGCCGACCCCTTGGTGGGAGCCGGCTGTAATAAAAGGAAATATTCCTCTTCGAGATGACGTCACTTTCTATGTCGCCCACGGAGACATTACAGGACGCATCTGCACTTTTCTTTTCCTCCTTCTTCTGGCTGCACTCGGAGTGCAGTTCATCACAAGGAAATAAGTTCCGTTAGAAACGTCTTGGACCACCCATTGGACCGCCCATTGGGCCGCGTCCACCGTGTCCGCCGCGTCCGCCTCCGAATGTTCCGAAGCGGTAGGTAAGCGACACGATCACGTAACGTCCAAGTGTGTTGTTCCTCGCCTCCATATGGTAGTTCGCCGAATCAGTCACAGAAAGGTTCTTTGACTGACCGAGAAGGTCATAGGCCTTGAGGGCAAGCGTGAACTTGTTGTCGAAAAGAAGTTTGGTGATTTCAGCGTTAAGAATGAATTCGTCTTCCTGAGGAGTCGTGTAACCGTTGTACCAGTTGTAGTCGAGGTCAGCAATCAAGTTGAATCCTCCAGGAACTGTCCAGTTCATAGAGCTCTCAACCTGATTGTTCCAGGTTGCGTCAAGCTGACTGTTTTCCATGGTGTACCACGACTTCGACATCCTCGTCCTTCCACCGACTGTGAGCTCGACAAAATCATTTCTGTAAGTGACACGGAGTCTCTGTGTGAGGCTCAATGTCTCCGTCTTGTTAGTAATGAAGAGGTCGCTCTCGCTAAGGTCTGGGAAGTCCTTGTTGAAGAGTCCATAGTTGAAAGTTGCAGCCTCTGAGTCATAGTACTGGTCTGAGTTCAAAGAACCCTTTCCAATAAATGATGTAGACTGATTGTAGCGGGCATTTGTCATTGAGAAAATCGAGAAACCTGAGTTTCCGATCGGCGAGTTCACCATCAGACGGCCATCAACAGAACTTGTTCCAGGGCCGTTTACAGGGATAGAATACTGCACTCCGGCAGGGTCATACCACTGTGCGTTTGTAATGGCATTGTCCACGAGGCTTCCGTTGAGACGGGCGTGAACTGATGTAAATGTCTCTCTGTTGGTATAGCCGTACATCAATCTCATACTGTGTGTGAAATATGGATCGAGGTTTGGATTACCAAGTGAGATATTCAATGGGTTCGAGTTGTCCGGTACCGGAAGGAGCTGCGATGTAGATGGCTGCGCAGAACGTCCGAAATAGAACAATCTTACATTTGAATAATCTGAGAATTCGTAGTTGAACATAGCCTGAGGCGACCAGTTAACGACCTTGCTTCTGTAGGTGTCATGTCCGGTTGTCTCGTTGTAGGTGTCAGTAGGGTTTGCAGAAGCACCGATCTGAGCACGGATCTTCTCTTTCTGATAGCTGAAAGTAAGTCCTCCACGCTGGGTGATCGAACGGTTCAGAATGTTATTGGTGTACCTTGTGTCCTCATACTCTCCGTTAGGATCGAAGATGAGCATACCATCCGCAATAAGGTCTGAACCACTGTTGTAGGTCTTCTTGCCTGTGATGTTTCTGCTCCAGCCATACTGGTAGTTGACCTCGAGGAAGAGCACATCAGAAAGAGGCTCAGTGTAAACGAATCGACCGTTCAATGATGAGCTCTTTGAATTCTGGTCAAATCTCTGGTTGATGATCTCGTCAGACCACAACGCTGTAGCTGCATCTTTTACCTGAGTAAGAGACTGGTTGTAACCAAGGAGTTCGTTGTTGCTGAAGCTGAAACGTACGTTTGCTGAAATTGTTCTTCCAGGCTTGCCGAGACGGTGTCTGAACACGAGGAATCCGCTTGCAGACCAGTTGTTGTTGTCTCCAAGGTTGCTGTTGTAACCACGGTTTGTAGAGTCGCGGACCTCGCCCACCTCTGTATATGTCTGGAAATCAGAGTACTGATTGAATGAGCCTGCACCGAAATTCACCTGAGGCTCGAAGATGATGGATGTATTGTCAGAGAATTCGTGCTCAAGTCGCATACCGAAACGGTGACCCTGTGATCTTGTGGTGTTGATACCCTGCTCGTCGTTGATGAGGCGTGTACCGTTTTCAAGATAGGTGATCTTTGAGCTTTCCTCCAACACGTCTCTGATAGAGCCGTTGTAGAGGTAGTTGCTTCCGAGCTCCATTCTGTCATCAAAGAGCGTAAAGGCTCCATTGAGACCGCCCATCCACGATGTTGTGATACCGTTGCCGCCGCCGAAGCCGCCCATTCCACGGCCCATTCCGCCACCGCCGCCGCGCATACCCTGCATCATGCCGCCGGACATATCATTGAAACCACGGTTGTTGGTGTTGTTGGCGTTCATGATCACACTGATCTGGCTCTTGTCTGTAAAACGACCTACCATAGCGGCAGTCTGGAAACGTGGGTCAGTCATATCCGAACCTGCACCCGGGATGTCAGCTCCACCGCCGGCCATAGTGTTACCGAACCATCCTTCCATCATGCCTGACTTAAGCGAAAGGTCGATGATAGTCTCTTCCTCACCGTCATCAATACCTGTGAATCTTGCCTGGTCAGACTTCTTCTCTACCACCTTTACCTTCTCAACGAGCTTTGCGGGGATGTTTTTTGAAGCGAGCTGAGGGTCGTCGAGGAAGAAGGTCTTACCGTCAATGGTAATTTTGGTGATTGACTCACCGTTGGCTGTGATGGAACCGTCAGATCCGACCTCCACACCCGGAAGCTTCTTGAGGAGCTGCTCGAGCATGTCATTGTCAGAAGTCTTGAAAGAAGAAGCAGTGTACTCGATTGTGTCCTTCTTCACGATGATCGGGTTACCTACTGCAGAAACGCTGGCTGCATCGAGGACCTTGACAT
This sequence comes from uncultured Bacteroidales bacterium, assembly GCA_947367375.1. Lineage (GTDB taxonomy): Bacteria > Bacteroidota > Bacteroidia > Bacteroidales > UBA932 > Cryptobacteroides. Next base: position 8,762 of record CANBDZ010000089.1, read on the forward strand.
CCTCTGCCATCTTCACTGTTCCAAGGTCAATATTCTTATCTACGACGATTTCCTTCTCGTAGGTTGTGTAACCCATGAGTTCAGCCTTGAACTTGTAGGTTCCCTTCTTGACTTTTGCGATCTCCGCTGCACCCTCGCCATTTGTAAGGACGTACTTTGCAGCTGTGGTCTCACCCTTCACTGTGAGCGATGCTGTCGCAAATGAGACAGGCTCAGAGGTCTTCTCATCTACCAGCTTCACCTTAACGGTAAAGGTGCCCTGCGCAAAAGAAACTGCGGCAATCAGGAACGCCGCGACAGAAAGAATCGACTTTAAAAATAAAGACACGTGCTTTGTCATAGTTCGTATTTGATGTTAATTTATTTCCATAAAGAAAGGCTGGACACACGATCCAACCTTTTATCGCACTTTTAGACACGAAGTGTCATAAAAAGTTTAACTGAAGGAAGCTATTTTTTTATCCTTTCCGGATTATTTTCCAGAAATTTCTTCCAATCTGATTTACCTCCTACAGCAGCAAGAGGATTTGACATCTGATAATGATGACACAAGGCTATCGCCAAGGCATCAGTGGCGTCCAGGAATTTGGAATCCAGGTCCACCTTGAGAGTCTTCTGAAGCATCATTGCGACCTGCTCTTTAGAAGCCGCTCCATTGCCACATATCGCTATCTTGGCTTTCCTCGGAGCGTACTCGGTCACAGGAATTCCATGCATAATGGCAGATGTTATGGCAGCTCCCTGAGCCCTGCCGAGTTTGAGCACCACCTGAACATTCTTGCCATAGAACGGGGACTCTACTGCAAGTTCATCAGGATGATATGTCTCAATGAGTTCGTTCACACCTGAAAATATATTGGCAAGCTTTTCGAAAGGCTCCTTTATCTTCCTCAGATCGAACACCCCCATATCGACATAGTGTGGACCCTTCGAGTCCACACTTATGATGCCGTAACCAAGGATGTTGGTTCCCGGGTCGATGCCTAATATGGTCTTGGCTCCCGCCATCCAGATTAGTCGATGTAATCGAAACCGGTGTAAGGACGAAGTGCCTCAGGAATCTCGATTCTGTCACCCTTCTGGTTGTTCTCGAGGAGAGCTGCAACCACACGTGGAAGAGCAAGCGAGCTACCGTTGAGAGTGTGGGCGAGCTGAGTCTTGCCCTCAGCATCCTTGTTCTCCTGTGCGTTTACAGCAGGAGCAGCAACCATTGAAACAACAGCGAGAGCCATAGCTCCCAAGAAGAATTTAACTGTTTTCATAACTACTGATAATTAAACTTATTTTAGTAAAACTTAATTCCAAACACCTGTGTGCGCATAATGCGCATACATAAATGCAAATATAGCACAAGTTTTTGAATATTTACTAATATTTCGCAAATTTTAGCGGCCTGAAAACAAAAAAAGCAGGTGTAAAACCGTTTTACGCCTGCTTTTTACTGGATTTGAACAAATATCAGTTGAAGGTGATGACTACCGCTCTGTCCATCTTCGGATCTGAGGCAGCTTTCACTACTTCAGATTTCACAGTGATGCGATTCTTGTCAAATCCGTACTTTTCAGT
>CANBDZ010000090.1 GCA_947367375.1 uncultured Bacteroidales bacterium
CGCGATTTTGCCTACGGACAAAATCTCTGCGTTCTTTATGCAAAATTTCCTCCTCCAAAAGCCAAAAGACTCCAGCTTGTTATGCCCCAAACCCCACAGGGGCTATGAACGTCAGAGAGCAGGTCGTACCTCGCCCTAAGGTCAGAGCGTTCCGGCCGAAAAATAACATAATCGGACCTAAATTGTGTAACAGACTTCCACCGTCATCACTCGCTTGAAAAGAAGGTGTTTAGTGGAGATCATTGGCACGTAAGAACGTCCTGCAAGCGTCAGATTACACAATTCCGATTATGTTAATTGTCTGCGTTAGAGCCCGTTAGGAGGTTTGTGCGTAAACGCTCTCTGACGAGGCGGCTGGCAATAATGAGCCTCCCTCAGGGACTAACGCGCTCCAAGTCCGTCGGGAGGCTCAGGACTTTCGGCGTGGAGAATGTCAAGGACGTTCCGCTGATGAATGTCAGGGAGTAGAGTAGTGGTAGTATTTCTGATGACGGCCGAAAGTCCGAAAAGGAATTGCCAGCCTTAGCAGCACAGCTGCGGGCCTTCTCCAGTCTTTCACCACTTCCTCCGCTCCAATCCACTCGTTCCACCTGCGTTCCACTCGATTCCTTTCCGCTCCCTCAGTCGTGAAAGACTTCCGTAGGCAAGGTATCGGCTATTGCCGATGTCTTTAATAATTGACCGCTTGATCCTCTCCAGACTTGAAAGACTTTACGCTGCCGCTCCAAGTCTTCCAAATCTTCCGAGGGCGGTCAAGATTGGCCGCTATCGCGCCCAATGGGCGAGACTGTGTGCTTTGTTCCGTTCCGCTATCGCTGCACTCCACAAATCCCACAGACTCGCCCTGACGCCCGCTTCTGCATTGCTACCGTTGTACTGCTTAGTTGAGGTTTGTACCAGAGCCGGAGAGACCGTTTATCTCCCGCTCGAACCTCAGTGCGTCCGGCTCCTGCCGCGCCCTCACGGGCTTGCCTCCTCGCGGTTCCAGCCGCTTTTCGGAAAGGTCTGCGACCTTCCCAAAAACCGTCTTCCACCGCCGAGGTCAAGGGTAGCTGACGGACGCTTCCGCGTTTTCCGTTGATGGCAACCGTCGGTGTCCCGCCCGATGTGATTTACCTGTTTGTATGTCTGTTTCTGAGGGGGCTATCGCTCCAGCTGTAACAGTGTCAGTGCAGATGAGAATAATTAAAGTTACGCATTAGATAAACCTTTCCAAATTATTTTGTATCTTTGTGTTGAGGTTTAGAGTATTACCTTACAACACTACTCTGATGTACCTCTGAATTTAAGACTTCAAAGCCGCAGCTCATTCTGAGCATGGCTCCTTATAGCACAATTCTCCCCAGGACCTGCGGACCGTGACGGCATCGCAGGTCCTTCTCTTTGGAGTGCTTCTGTTCAGGGTAAAATATCAGGGATGATCATGTCAGTTTTACCGTTAGTTTTACAGAGTATGCCACGTTATTTTCCAAATTCTCGTATCAGTGACTGCTGGGGTTCGGCAGGTGATGTTACTTTCTATCATCGTGATGGGGTGTGTTACTATCGCAAGAAGCCTGTGATGGAGTTTGCCGGTACTCCTGGACAGCTGGAGCAGGCTGGTATTCATCAAAGGGCTTTGGAGGCTTGGCGTGGTTTGGATCATGCTGTGCAGCTGGAGTGGAACGTCTTTGCCGGTGATGTTCCTAGTAAGCGACCGCCATACGATAAGAATGCTCGTATTAGTGGCTATAATCTCTTTGTATCGGCTTATCATGGCTTTGCCTTACTCGGAGACGAGAAAGTACCCGAACCGGCTAAATTCGTCGATTTTCCGGTCTTTTCGCTGAGGTTTAAGAGTGTTGAGGTGGATGAGTCAGGAGTGATGCGTCTGAAATGCCTGGTAACTCTGCAGGATGTGGAGGATTTTACTAGGTATCGAGTTCTGGCCAAGATCCAACTGGCTAGAGCTGGAGCCGGAAGAAGACCAGGACTGATGAGGAACTTCCTTGCTGATGAGAACTGTTCGGCAAAGCATTCTACTGTCGTGTTCTCGATTGCAGATTATGTCTGTCTTGCTGGTGAGGCTTTGCGTGAGTATCAGGTGCACATGAGGTATATCTTGGTGGATACTCTGACTGGCTACCGGAGCCGTCATAAGAGTAAAAGCTTTCAGATTTCTATATAAAGTACAACTTTAGTAAAAGATTGTTAACGAATTGTGTTATAGTTTATTAAATAATTCGTATATTTGTACTCGGAATCGGTGGTTGCTACAGAAATTCAAGTATGATAGCAAAACCATCAATAGCATTTAATGACTTCTCAGGCACAGCAAAGGATGTGACTGCTCGAAGTGTCAACGGACGAAATGTTCTCTCTGTCCGTGCTCAGCATAGCAAAATCGTTACGCCTGCTCAGGCCGTTTCAAGAAATAAACTATCCAAGATCTCCCGGGCTTACAAGCAACTATCCGATTCCCAAATAACTGCCTGGGGATCTTTGGCTAGTCATCTCAAGGGTATCTCAACATTCGGCTCCCCTGCCGAGCTTACTCCTCATAACGCATTTGTAAGAATCAACTCCAATCGTGCAATGGTAGGAATGCCGTTGCTCGAGGATGCCCCTGTCTATAAGGCTGATATTCCCGAGGTTATTTACGATGACCTTTGGATTTCTCCAGAGATGATCATCTTTACAGGTCTTGAGGTCCCTTCGGAGTCTTATCGTCTTGTGGTAAAGATGTCCGCCGCTCAAAGTCCTGGTACTACAGGAGGATGGAGCAAGACTGTGATCGTTGCTCCTGGTATCGTTCCAGACTGGGGTGATGCAGACATCACAAAGCTCTACACTGAGACTATCGGTATTGTTCCTCAGGAAGGACAGAAGTACTATCTCGAGTGCTGGTGGCTGGATACTATTACCGGCTTTACAGGAGAGAGTATGTGGGTGTCGGCAATCTGCAAGGCTGGCTCTACAGCTTATAACGAGACCTACACTCCGCGTGCTCGAGTGACTATGAATGAGGTGGCAGAGAGCCAGGGATTTGAGAAACTTGATTTCGAGTTGTCGCACGGTTCTACAGTTCTTTCTGTTGATGCGTTCTATGCAAATAATACAGGAGTCGCTTCCGGTCAGTTTACTCTCAAGAAGCCAATCGAGAATCTCCCGGATCTTGAAGCATGGGTACTTGGTCGATGTGACAATCCAGAAAGAGATGATTACTTGAAGCCTTGTCTGTTCGTGACTTGGATTCAGACATGGAGAGGTGAAACTGAAGGTACATTCGCTCATCGTGGTGGCCAGTACGAGAATGAGCACGTAGAGGTGTTTGGAGCTGGTCCGGTGTTCAACAAATAATGCATTAAGCTATGATAACTACAACAGGAAATAATTTCGGAGCAGGTCAGTTCGAACTTAAAGATTTTCAGAGTGAAAAGATTGTTGTGCTGAACGGACGCTTCACATTCAACAATAAGTCTGAGGCATTCAAGTCGGCTTCTGTGCTTGAGGTCTATGTACCTGAACTCTCAATACCGAAGAGCGGTATGAGTGGTGCGTACATAATGTTCGAGTCAGAGGGCAAGTTCTACGGAACGACTGTCAAGACCTGGCTCAAGAACCAGACAACCATCTGCATTGAGAAACTTGACAATTGGTCAGATCAGACTGACGAATACACAATCTACCTTGTGAGCCTATATGCTCCTAAGGGCCAGCGTGGAGTATTCGAGCTTGGAACAAAGACAAGACTCACATTGAACAATACGACTTCCAATAACAACTATGCCTATAACCAGGCTTGTTATGTGAGTGATGACTGGTGTATGATTGCATTGATGACTGGAAGTTACGATACCGAAATAAAGCCATACGATGAGATTGTCGAGCTAGGCGGATTCCCGACGGATGTGGATGTCGAACTGCCGTTTGTAGGTGACAATATCAATAGTATCCAGACATATGGTACCGATATGCTCAAGGCGTCAATAAAGAATGGTATTCTGACTATTCACAGTGTTATTTTCGGCTGGGGTGGAATGCCAAGAGATCATTTCCTTTACGGAGTATTCATCAGAGATAAACAGTAGTGCTATGCCAAAGATGTCCCATATAGAGATTACGCGTTTGCAGGGTGCTCTTGCGGTGGCCAGCTTCGTTAGCGGAGTTGTAATTGCCTTGGCTTGTTTGTTCCTGGTGGAGCCGCTTGGCGAGATAGCAAACTCAGCAATCTCAATCGTCAGTGAGCTGCTTGTGCTCTGCGGAGCGATATTGGGCGTCAAGGCTTCCTACGATGTAAAGTTCCATAAGTTTGAAGCAGAGCTGCTGAAGAAAGCAGACAAATAAGATAAACCTAAACTATGAAAAACACTTCCCTCATTCTCCTCTCTGCAGTGTGTGTAGCCTGCGCGACATCCCGCCAGGCTGCACCGTCAGAGAAGATCCTGGTCGAGACAAGGATCGAGACAGTGTACAAGACTGATACTGTCTATCTGGAAGTCCCAAAGATTGTCGAGAAGATCGTTACAGCAGACACTGTCTCAGTTCTCGAGAACGAATATGCCAAAAGCGAAGCATCGGTCTCAGAGGGGCTGCTCGCCCACTCTCTCGAGACAAAGCCCGTAAAGCAGCCGGTTGAAGTTCAGACTCAGGTTGTCTATCGTGACAGTGTGATAGTCAAGGACAACGTCATCGTACAGACCGTAGAGGTCGAGAAACCTCTCACCGGATGGCAGTCATTCAAAATGGCTATGGGCGGTTGGATGCTCGGTCTTATAATCTTCATGATAGTATGTGTGATACTATATATCGTTAAACCCTTTAATAAACTTTAAGCTATGAAGTACGTTCCTTCAATTGCTTTTGACGAGATGAGTGGCTCGGCAAAAGGCGTGACTGCGGCTAAGAGTCGTGGTCGTAAGTACATCCGTAATCGCGGATATGGCGGCGGTGTAAGAACATCCGCACAGGCAGCTGTTAAATCAGTCTTCAAGCAGCTTACTCAGAGCTGGAAGAACCTTACCAATGCGCAGATTCTCGCGTGGAATGCCCTCGCGCAGACTCAGGCAGGTAAGTCAGTTCTCGGAACTGCGGCAAAGATCACAGGAGCCAACCTTTACACCAGGTTGAACTACTGGATCGTCCAGACCGGTGGAGCAGCTCTCGCAACCCCTCCAACCCTCGTTGGTGTAGATGCTCCTGCTGAGGCAGACCTTGACCTCTCTGCAGATGCATTCAACTTCCAGCTTACCGACATGCCTGAGAATGTGGCTGACCTCAGACTCATCATCCAGGCATCTGCTCCTCAGTCAAACGGTATCAGCCGTGCATACAGCAAGGCCGTTCAGATTGGCGCAGCTCGAGAAGTCGTTGACGAGATGATCAACATCAAGGACGACTACGAGGCCGTTCATGGAGCAGTAACCGAAGCTGCACCGAAGGTCTTCTTGAAGTATTTCTATGTGAATACCAAGACCGGAGAGAAGTCAGGCGAGATGCTCGCTACTGTGAAGCTGGGGTAATCCTCAAGGCGTTCTAACCGCCGAATCTTATTGACAAGGCCTGCAACTGTAAGCTCAGTTGTGGGCTTTATCTTTTTGTACAATTCCACACACCATCAAAATCCGGAAAATGTGAAAATTCGGCTAAAAATTGGCCGGATTATGTGAAAATTACCCCTCAAAATAGCACGGATTATGTGAAAAGCGCCTATTAAATTATGAGAATTTGCGATTTGCAAATCGCGAATTCAACAAATTACTAAGCAAATTTATTTATCGTATCTTATTGATATTTCAAATAATATAATATAAATTTGCAATTCGCAAATCGAATAATTGACTATGGGACTTATAGCTCTTAAACCTCAAGATGTAGTTATTCTGCTAAAGATTGTCGCTTTAGGGAATAAAGAATGGATGAATAACCAATTAGCAAACGAATTGGGAATCAGTCCAGCAGAAATATCATGCAGTCTAGAAAGATGCAAGATTGCAAAACTGATTGACAACACCAAGAAGAGGGTGAACATCCTATCGTTCCAGGACTTTATGATACATGGTCTTAAATATGTTTATCCCCCGCTTCCTGGTGCCATAGTGAGAGGAATGCCTACCGCATTCTCTGCAGAACCTATCAAAAGCAAAATCTCACAGGGACAAGACTCGTATGTGTGGCCATCAAAGGATGGAAATCACAGAGGTCAAGCTATTGAGCCCCTCTACCGCACTGTCCCTGAAGCTTGTTCAAAAGACAACGCATTATATGAACTGCTAGTCATTGCGGACACACTCCGAATGGGACGAGTCAGAGAACTTGAAATTGCTATAGAAGAACTTAAAATCAGATTAGATCACTATGCACAGCAATAATATATCAAGAATCGAAAAGGTCGCTAAAGGCTTAGGTTCAATCAACGAAGAAGTCGTATATGTGGGTGGCTCAGTGGCTGAATTCTATGTAATAGACTCAGCAAAGTCTGATGTCAGGCAGACAATGGACGTTGATTGCGTTACACACTTGAAGTCATACCGTGAATTAACAAGCCTTGAAGAACGATTGAGAAGCTGCGGATTCCAGAACGACACAACTCCTGGAGCCCCAATATGCAGATGGGTTTATGACAATGAAATCGTTGACATCATGCCTGATGACGCCAAAGTTATCGGATTTACAAACAGATGGTACCACGATGCCATTTCCCACAAGCAGGAAATGCACCTATCCAACGGCATAAGGATATGGATATTCTCCCTTCCTTATTACATAGCGACGAAGATTGAAGCAGTGAATGGACGAGGTGGGACTGATTGGCGATGGTCGCACGATTTCGAAGACCTTGTCTATATATTCAACTACAACAAAAACATTGCTGAGGAACTCCAGAAAGCAGATGACGATCTAAAGGAATTCTTCAAAGAGGAGTTTGCAAAAATGCTTAAACGAACTAACATTCGCGAAGAGATTGAATGCAAACTCCCATACGGTGAAGAGAACCGAGTAGATTACATAATTGAAATGATTAAGAAACTGTCATAACCATGCATACCTATTCATTTCCAGACGCCAAGAACATTGTTGTTTGCGGAGATATTCATGGTCACTTCAACGAGGTGATATTCAAGATGTGTGTCCAATATCAGATGACAGACACCTTGCTTATCATTGCCGGTGACTGTGGATTTGGATTTGAAAAGCCTGGCTACTATGACATCATCTTCAATCGCAACTCTTCACGACTAAGTAAGGCTAACAACTGGGTGGTTATGGTTCGTGGCAATCATGATGACCCTGCATATTTCAATGAGGAAAGGATAGCACATGAAAGATTCCGCACCGTCCCAGACTATAGTGTTATTCAAGCATGTGATCATAACATCCTTTGTATAGGCGGAGCCATCAGCATAGACCGTTACAACCGACAGAAGTACGACAACAGAAATCGCATTTCTCAGGTTGCATCATATTGGCCAGATGAAGTTCCTGTGTACAATGAGTCATTACTCAACGAGATTGGCAATAATTTCCAGATAGACACAGTTATCACCCATACCGCCCCATCCTTCTGCGAGTTAATCGCCAAGGATGGCATATCAGAGTGGGCAGAATGGGATGACAACCTCTTTGCAGACATCGACAAGGAACGCAAGACAATAGACCAGATCTTCAATCATCTGAAGTCAGACGGACATCCGGTCTCACATTGGTACTATGGCCATTTCCACAGGAGCTGGACATCAGAGATAGAGGGAGTACTCTTCTCTATGCTCGACATCATGGAATTCAAGGAGGTTCGATAAGCCATGGAAGACAAATATAAAATTCCATATATCAACGCCTGCATTAGAGCATTTGCAAAGAGATTCGATCTATCTGCCAAAGCAGCTCATGAATATCTGGATCAATATAAGGGTCTGGACTTCCTGGTTGAGTTCTATGAGATTGAACACCTTCAGTCAATTGAAGATGCTGTTGACGATTTGATAGTTTGCTGTCAAAACAATGGAGGTTACTTGAAACAATAGTAAATCTTGGCAAAAAGTAGGGAGAAAAGTCAAAAAGTAGAGAGAAAATCATCTGTTTCGCCAAAAAGGTAGGGAGAAAACATGGATAGGGTTTCAGTCAAATATTATCGAAAACTATGAAAAAGTCACTCCGATTTTGATTTTTTCATAGTTTTCAATTAAATCTCTACACCCTTGCGGGTACAATCAGCATCAAAACATAAAGATTTATACCCGCAGGGGTACAATCATAAAATACTCGGGAATAACAATGGAAATCACCACACTGCTAGAATATTCAGAACGTTCGCAGCTTAGGGCATGGCTGCAGGAGAATCACTCCAAGGAGAAGGAGTGCTGGGTTGTCATGAGCAGGAGCAAGACTCCCCCTCCGGGCATACTTCCATATATTGATGTCGTGGAAGAAGCCCTATGCTTCGGATGGATTGACAGCACACTCAAGAAGCTTCCTGATGGCAGACTTGCTCAGAGACTCTCCCCTCGGCGCAAGAAAAGTCATTGGACCAAGCTGAATATGGATAGATGCATCGATCTCGAAGATCGTGGACTCATGACACCGGCTGGAAGGCGTGCTTTTGAGAACGCGTATGGATGGGGATATCAGGTATTTCACCCTACTCCAGAGCAGAGAAAACAAATGATGGAAGAAGCCCGTGAGCGAAGACCGGCATTATATGCAAAAATGTCCCCCGAAAAATAAATTTTTATTTTCGTGGACAGACGGGGGACAAAATTGAAATGCAAATTTTGATAAAACCCTATATAACAATAAGTTAGGTTAGTCAACTAATTACTGCATCGGAAAATAGCCCGATATCAGCATATATCGTAAAGTATTAGAATATCATAACTACCAATGCTTTAGGCTTCGGAACGAAGTTTAACCATTTATGATATTTTAATGCATTTCTACACTTATTTGCCATTATTTGTACCGCATTTGTAACATCTGTGGTACAAATTTTTGCATATACTGAACATCCTACCAAGGTTCCGAACACTTTGAACAACATTGAACAACCTTGAACAAAGATGAACATGTAAAAGTGTAAATGCTGCTTAAGTAACTCATTATGCAGCCCGAACGAAAAACTTACAGAAAAATCTGTCAGCAATGCGGCAGAGAATTTCTAGCCTATCAGTCTAGGACAGCTTGTTGTTCTGACCGATGCGCCAAGCTTCTCCTCAAGCACCAGAATCGTGATGAGAGGCTCAAAAAGACCAGTATTGAAGTCAGAGAGACTCAACGCCTCGCTCTGCTTGACAAGAACTTCCTTACAATCTCAGATGGTGCTAAACTACTGCAGATCTCAAGGAACACACTCTACAAGATCATCGAGATGCACAGCATTCATCTCCACCGCTTCACAGACCGCACAATCAGGATCTCACGTGCAGATCTCGAAAAGGTAGGACACTCCAATGCATCACTCGTGAACACCACCATTGCCATTAAAGAAGACATCCTCACCAACTGGATGACCCGTGAACAGGTACTGGAAGAATTTGACGTCAAGTACGTAACATTCTATGCCAACATAAAGAAGTATAATCCCAAAGTAAAAATGATCCATGGGAAAGCCTTCTATGACAAGCAAGATATGGAGAAACTCTTCTTTGCGAATCAACATCCTGGCATTAAAGAATGGTACACCTTCAAGGAACTGATGGAAACAACCGGTATGAAGCTAGAATCCATATGCGAATACTGCACGAGCCACAAAATTCCACGCAAAAGGAAAGACGGCCTCACCTATGTATCTAAACTTCACTGGGACTCAGAAAGAGGAGACTCACTTGATCCTGTAAAGCACATAACCATAAAGGAAATAATGGATACCTATAAATTATCCCGCACTCACCTATTCACTATTTTGCGAGATAATGGACTTGAGAAAATAAAAAAAGGTAACTTTGTGTACTTCATAAGAGAAGAGGTAGCCAAAGTATTGAAGTATAGATTAGACAAAATGAAGTAGCCATGAAAGCAGTAAAAGTAACACTACGTAAAAGAGAATACCCAAGTGGCAAAATCGCATTGTACCTGGACTTCTACCCTGCCATCAGGAATCCACGCACAATGCAGATGACCCGTAGAGAATACCTTGGCATCTATCTCATGAAAAGCCCACGCACCGCCTCTGACCGCAAAGCCAACGCTATGAAACAAAAGCAGGCAGAAGCTATCAGAGCTGAACGTGAAATAGCTCTTATCAATGAACAATACGGCTTCCTTGACAAAACCAAAGGCCGTATGAGCGTTCTCGACTACTTCTACTCTATCCTAC
>CANBDZ010000091.1 GCA_947367375.1 uncultured Bacteroidales bacterium
ATCCTTGACAATGTAGTCCCTCATGAGGAGCACTTCTTCGACACCCCTCTGACAAGATATTTCCTTAAAGGAAGCACCGGATGCGTCACACTATGCGATGCCGTATCCAAAGATCTGCTCAGGATAAGCCCGGATGCACGATACACAGTGATCCAGCATCCTCTGTATTCGCACTTCGGGCAGAAGCTCGAAAGAGATGAGGCAGAGAGGAAGCTGGGGCTGGAGCCCGGAAAGAAGAACATCCTGTTCTTCGGACTTATCCGCACCTACAAAGGCCTCGACATACTCCTGGAAGCGTTTGGAAAGCTTTCTGACGACTACCAGCTGATCATAGCAGGAGAGCCTTACGGATCGTTCGACAAGTATCAGGAAATAATTGACCGACTGCCGGAAGGAAAGAACATATCGATGAATCTTAAATATATAAAGGATTCTGAGGTAACGGATTACTTTTCAGCTGCAGACGTGGCTGTGCTCCCGTACAGGAGCGCCACCCAGAGCGGCATCAGTTCGGTTTCATATCACTTTGAAGTGCCGATGATCGTGACAGATGTCGGCGGACTTAAAGAGACAATAGGTGACAGAGGCACGGGACTTGTGGCACCTGAAGGAACTCCCGAAGCAATATATTCTGAAATAATAAAGTATTTCAGCGATCCTTCCATCAAGGAGAACTGTGTAAAGAACATCCGCGAAGAGAAGGAAAGACTATCATGGAAATCATTCACCGACAGACTATTGGAATTTGCCGGTACGCTATAGGAAAAAGATATGAAGAGAACGGTTATCATAAAGGTGATGACAGCGCTCGCCCTGACAATGGGAAGCGCTGCGGTCGCAAACGGGCAGGAGTACCAGAACACCCCTGTAACCATATCACAGGACAAGGTCAGACACAATGGAGAAGTGTGCTACTCGCACATCGTAAAGGAGAGGCAGACACTCTACTCGATCAGCAAGGCATACGAAGTGTCTGTTGAAGACATATATAAATATAACCCTGCGGTGAAGGAGAGCGGCCTGAAAGTCAACTCCATCCTTATCATACCGATAGCCTCAAAAACCGTCGAGGCAAAGGCCGAGCCGGCCGCTGAGGTAGCAGCAGAACCTGTGACTGAACCTGTGGCAGAGGTAGAGGAAAATACTGTTGCAACAGACGAACCGGAAGATGAGGACATAGTCATAAAGAGAAAGACCCACACAGTCAAGTGGTTTGAGGACCTTGACACCATTGCTGACAAGTACGGCGTTACAGTCGAAGCCCTTATGGAGGTCAACGGACTCACCGGCAGAAAACTCACAAAGAGACAGAAACTCATCATTCCTACAGAGGAAGACTCAGCCCAGAGTTCAGGCAATGAGATTGAAGAAGGTGAAGAAGAGGAGACACTTCAGGATGCCACAGACAGCACAGCACTTGCTGACAGCTTGCTGCTTCCTGAAACGACATCAAAGAAGACAGTCGACCTCAGCCTTATGCTTCCGCTCAACGCTTCATCTGCAAAAGGAGTCTCAAGCAACAATATGGACTTCTACAGCGGAGTTCTGCTTGCCATCTACGAGATGTCACAGAACGGAGTAAGCACATCACTTGACACCTACGACATAGCTGACGGCAAGATCAAGACAGACATCGACAATCTGAAGAACGAGAATGTCGTGATAGGTCCAGTTTCGACAGGAGACCTCACAAGACTCTTTAACATCGCTCCGGAAGACAGAATGGTCGTGTCACCACTTGACCAGAGAGCTGAAAAGCTCGTGTACGAGCACAGCAATATGATTCAGGCTCCGACTCCATACAACGTGATCTATGCAGATCTCATGAACTGGATGAAGGGAGATATGCAGATAGGAGACAGAGCAATTGTTGTCACTGAGAAAGGAGCAAGAGCTTCTGAAGCCGTACAGGCTATGATGGCAGCAGTCGATTCATCAAAGATCGAGTACAAAGCTTTGTCATACAGCATCCTTGAGGGAAGAGACATACCTGAATCACTCGCTTACCTCATGACTGAGGATGAGACTGCTTCAAACAGAGTCTTCATTGCATCTGAAAGCGAAGCGTTTGTAAATGACGTTGTGAGAAACCTCAACGTGATGATCCACAAGAAGTACAAAGTGGTACTCTACGCACCTGGAAGAATCAGAAACTTCGAAACCATCGAAGTGGACAATTTCCACAACAGCAACCTTCACGTAAGTCTCGGTTACTACATCGACTACGATGACGCCAAGGTGAAGGAGTTCCTTCTCAAGTACAGGGCCCTGTACAATTCAGAGCCAACACAGTTCTCTTTCCAGGGTTATGACCTTGCCAAGTACTTTATCGGACTCTGTTCTAAATATGGTGAAAACTGGACACGGATGCTTGAGTCTTCAGACAGCAAGATGCTTCAGAGCATCTTCCGATTCAGAAAGACTGAGACAGGAGGCTACATCAACACAGGTGTACACCGTCTTGTCTACGGAGAAGGTTATCAGATAATTTCGAGATAATTAAGATAAAAGCGATTTCGCATTTGCGATTGCTGCATCTGTAAGCTCAGAGCCGCTGAGCATACGCGCTACTTCGAGAACTCTCTGCTCTGCGGAGAGTTTTTCTATTGTAGACACTGCCTTCGATGTCGAAGGATCTATTGTCTTTGACACGAGATAATGTGCAGAACCCTTTGCTGCGACCTGAGGTAGGTGGGTTATCGCGAACACCTGCATATATGCTCCCATTGAGCATATCATCGAGCCCATCTTGTCAGCGACGCTGCCTGACACACCTGTGTCGATCTCATCGAAGATCATTGTCGGCATGTTGGTATACCTTGCCATCATAGCCTTGAGTGAAAGCATGATGCGGGACATCTCACCACCGGATGCGCACTTGGCCACGTCCACTGCATTTCTTCCTGTTGCAGAGAATCTGAACTGGATCTGATCGCGTCCTGTGGCTCCCATAGGAGCTGAAAGCAGCTCAACCTCGAAAACGGCATACGGAAGTTCAAGATCACGTATTGAAGAAGTAATTGTCTCAGCGAATGCCTCCACTGCAGCTGATCTTCTTTTATGAAGCTCGTCAGCAACAGACTGAAGGGCCTTCTGCACTTCATTGATTCTTGAAAGAAGACCTTCACGCTTTTCCTCAAGCTGAGTCGAGTCAAAAAGAGCTTCCGAAAGACTTTCTCTCAATGCGATGAGTTCAGCCTCAGTCCTGCAGGAATGTTTCTGGAAAAGACTGTACAGAAGCGACATACGGTCCTCTACCTCTTCAAGTCTTGACTGCGAAAGTTCTGTACGGGAATTTATTGTCGACACTTCAGACAAGATGTCATCAAGCTCACGTCTGCACGAATCGATCCTGTCTGCCAGATCAGACACTTCAGGAATATATTTGGACACCTTTGAAAGTGCCTTGTCCGCCTCTTTGAGGACTGCATCTACAGACATCGTCTCGCCTAATGACGAAGAGGCTGTAAAAAGTTCTTCAACACTGCACAGGCTTGTCTTGATCTCCTCCGCATTGGCCAGCTGCCTCTGCTCGATCTCGAGCTCTTCGAGCTCTCCCTCCCTGAGCCCAGCCGCCTCAAGCTGACGGTACTGAGCCTCATTGTAGTCCTTCTCACCTGCAAGACGGGCAATCTTTGCATCC
Organism: uncultured Bacteroidales bacterium; assembly: GCA_947367375.1. Lineage (GTDB taxonomy): Bacteria > Bacteroidota > Bacteroidia > Bacteroidales > UBA932 > Cryptobacteroides. Next base: position 3,644 of record CANBDZ010000091.1, read on the forward strand.
AGTGCAGAAAGTTCCGAATTCAGAGTGCCAAGCTCACGATACAAGGCTGCACACTCCTCACGAAGCTGGGAGTTGCCTGCATAGTGGTCAAGTATATTGAGCTGAAAACTCTTGTCTGACAGCAGGAGAGTCTGGTGCTGGGAATGGATGTCTACCAGACGGGATGAAATCTCCTGAAGGACATTTACCGGAACCGGCGAATCGTTGATGAACGAACGCGACCTTCCGGAACGGTTGACCACCCTCCTCACTACGAGGTGGCCCTCTTCCCACTCCACTTCATTTTCCTCAAGCACCTCTTTCAAAGAAAGGTCTGAGGTTTCGAATTCGGCCTCCACCACGCAGTTATCCGCGCCCTCAGAGACCATTGCGGCATCAGCCTTGGCTCCCATCAAAAGCGACAAGGCGCCAAGCAAGATGGACTTACCTGCGCCTGTCTGACCCGTAATAATGATCAGACCCTCTGGAAAATCGATTTCCAAAGAGTCTATCAATACATAATTCTTTACCTGAAGCCGGCTGAGCATAAGTAATTATATTACTCGTCCTGCTTTGCCATTCTGTAGAAGATCTCGCCTTCCTGGAACTCCTCGATTGCTACGAGGCTTGGCTTAGGCTGTCTTTCATAATATTTTGAGATCTCGATCTGCTCACGGTTCTCGAACACTTCCTCCATTGTGTCTCTCTCGTTCTTGAACTCATCGAGCTTTCTTGTAAGTTCCTTCTTCTCTGCAATAGCGATCTGGTTTGCTCTCTTAGCGAGTACCACTACTGACTCGTAGATGTTGCCTGTAGGAGCAGCGAGGTCGCTGAGGTCTCTTGTAAGAGTGTTTGTAGGTGTTTTCTTAGTTGCCATCTGTATAAAATTTCATCTGTTAAACTTCTTTTTACGGGAGCGATGTGGAATCCCTCCATATTATTATACCCCCGTAATTCAAGAGAGTTTCAATTATTTTTTGCTGTTTTTTCTTTCTTCTTTGAGAAGGGCCTTTCTTTCCTTTGCAAAGTCTCTGTCGGTCATCTCCTCATCCTCAATAGCCACATCTCTTCCGAGGGCTCTCTGAGCCTTTCTGTAGACGCTGTCAAGCTCCTTGCGGTACTTTGACTCTGGAATCTCGCCGATGAAGTTGTAGTAGTCATCGATGAAGATAAGATATCTTTCCTTCTGCTTTGCCTGCACACTGTTGGAAGCGTAATTGTACGAAGACATAGCTATATAATAAAGGATGTCCTCTCTGTAGATGTTCTCAGCATCTTCCTTAAGCACATTTCTGAATGCCACGCGGGATGCGAGGTAGTCCTCCATCTTATAGTAAAGCTTTGCGCCCTCATAAGCCTTGCGGTCAAGTCTCTCGCCAAGATCAAGGAGCATATCCTTACAAGTCTGCATGTGAGGAGTCGACGGGTACTCAAGCATATACTCCGAAATCTCAGTCATAGCCTTGTAGGTAGGCTGCTGGTCGAGCTCATACCTGAGTGTCTCACGATAGAGACAGTCCAGTCTGAGATATCTTGCCTCGGAAGCGAACGGACTTCTCGGATAGTTCTCCAGGAAGTTCTCGAAGTTTGTCTCAGCTGTATAATAGTCTCTGAACTTATAGTTGCTCAAACCCCAGTAGAACCTCACAGTGTCATCTCTTTGGGTACCGTTTGTAAGCATAGACAGAGACTCGAACATAGTTCCTGCCTTAGAGTACTTGCCTTCATTGAAAAGCTGGAAGGCCAAATCATACTTTGCATCGGCATCATTACTGCTGAGGACAGTCTCATACTGTGTCTTGCACGATGAGAACAGCACCAGAGCGATAAGGGCCGGGATAAGATTTTTCAGTTTCATCTTTTGACTGTTAAAGCATTTTGAGGAATTTCTCAGCATCAAGCGCTGCACGGCAGCCTGAAGCAGCCGCTGTAATCGCCTGTCTGTAAAGTGGATCCTGCACATCACCTGCAGCGAAGACTCCCGGAACATTTGTCTTTGAAGTCTTTCCGTCAGTCACGATGTAGCCTTCCTTGTCCACCTCGATCCACTCACGGAACACGTCTGAGTTCGGATGATGGCCGATGGCAAGGAAAAATCCGTCGACAGCTATATCAAAAACCTCGCCATCCTTTCTGAGAAGTCTTGCTCCAGTCACGCCGTAAGCATCACCAAGCACTTCCTGAGTGTTGCAGTTCCAGAGAACCTCGATGTTTTCAGTCGCCATAACGCGGTCCTGCATTGCCTGTGAAGCTCTGAGGACGTCTCTGCGGACGATCATATATACCTTCTTGCAAAGACCTGCAAGGTAAGTAGCCTCCTCGCAAGCTGTGTCACCACCACCCACAACTGCCACAGTCTTCTTTCTGTAGAAGAAGCCGTCGCAAGTTGCGCATGCTGACACTCCAAGGCCTCTATATTTAAGCTCTGAGTCAAGTCCGAGGTACTTTGCAGTCGCACCTGTCGCGATGATGAGAGTCTCAGCCTCAACCTCCTTCTCTCCATCGATAACAAGCTTGAACGGTCTTTCAGACAAGTCTGCCTTAGTGATGGCTCCTGTGCGGATCTCTGCTCCGAGGCGTACTGCCTGAGCTCTCATTGTGTCCACAAGCTGCTGACCTGAGATACCGTTCTCGAAACCTGGGTAGTTCTCGATGTCAGTAGTTGTTGTAAGCTGTCCACCTGGCTGAACTCCTTCGTAAACTACAGGTGAAATGTCAGCTCTTGAAGCATATATAGCCGCTGTATAACCCGCCGGGCCGCCTCCGACGATAAGGCACTTGATTCTTTCCATATTATATGTTTATTACAACTTGATTTGCAATTTGTTATTCCAACCCGCAAATATAACTATTTTTTCAGACTTTCATAAGATATGGCTTCGCCTTTCTGTAGGCGAAACTCAAAAGACAGTCAGGCATAATCGCGCATATCGGAATGAAGACCTTGTTCAGAAGGCCCGGAACCACTCCCCTTCTGCGTTTGAATGTGGCTCTCAAGGCTCTTGAAGCTGCTTTTTCCGGGGTTATCATCACTGTCAAGGCACGGGCAAGCTTGCGGTACTTATCCTTGAGGGGAACAAGCGGGGTGTCCACAGCTCCGAAGTAGGCATTCGTAACGCTCACTCCTGTCCTGCGGCACTCTATCCTGAGTTCCCTTGAATAGTCTTTGACGAAACGTTTGGTAATGCCGTACATTCCTATGCCAGGCCATATCATCCAGGCGGAGATCGAAGATATATTCAATATATATCCACATCCGCGCTCCTTCATCTGGCCCACATATTTGCGGCACAGCATCAGGGGCGTGTATGTGTGCACCATCATAATCCTGTGGAGCATCTTTTCACTGGTCTCGGCTATACCCTGACAGTACATTATACCGGCATTGTTCACGAGGACTTCCACCGGAAGGCCCTCGGTTACCTTATATATATTATCAGCTGCATCCTGCTGCGAGAGATCCTGCACTACGGGCAGCACCTTGAACTGCTCCCGCTGCGGCTGCGGAAGGTCCGGCGAAGCCTCCACTTCCGCCCGCACCGCCGCCACAGTCTCCTCGAGCTTCTCCGCATTGATGTCCACCGCAACGATGTTATATCCCATCATCGCGAGTCTGCTCACATAGACACGGCCCATACCCGAGGCCGCTCCGGTCACGAGCGCCCAGTTTTCATATCCGTTAAAAATCTTCTTCATCGTCATCGTCTTTGTGACTGCAAATTTAGTACAAAAAAGACATCTCGACTCCCTTCGGTCGCTCGATGTGACAAAACGCAATCGCGTGTTGTCATGTCGAGCTTGTCGAGGCATCCGCCAGCCGGCACCAAATTAGAATCTTTCAAATTTATTTGGCGAATTGGGAAGAAAGCAATATATTTGCAGACAGAAAATTGAAACTATGAATACACACAGATGTCCTACTATGGAGGAGTTCAGAGAGCTCCTCAAGAAACACTCGTTGAAAGCTACACCTCAGAGACTTGCTGTCCATAAGGCAATGATGGAGCTTGGTCACGCCTGTGCAGACATGGTGACCGAGAAGATCAAGGAAGACGGCGAGGCAAAGGTGACTGTAGCTTCAGTATATAACATTCTTACACATATGGCGATGCTGGGAGTATACCACCACCGCATGAGCGCCAACAACAAGATGTACTTCGATGTTAACACATTCAAGCACATCCACTTCTATGACCAGCACAACCACGCCTTCAAGGATGTGATCGACGATGAGCTCATCGAAATGATCGAATCACACCTCAGCCGCAAGCGCGTGAGAGGCTACAAAGTGGAGGGATTCGACGTGCAGCTTATCGGAAGACCGACAAAAAAGAAGTATACAGTGTAAATTTTTGACACTTGGTGCAACGAAACGAGAACAAAGCGCATCTATGTGCCCTGAATTAACAGAGATATACTTTAATAATAGACATGAGAAAATTTATCATCTTTATTGTCGCTGGTATTGTGGCACTGGCTGCAGCATCTTGTGACAAGGACAACACACTTCGCTACAACAACTTCACTATGGGAAACATCGTTGACGGAAAGTTCGTCAGCGACCAGGGAAATACCTTCAATGTGGTAGAGCAGACATGCTCAGGCAGACTTGACACTTTGGAAAGAGCAATTGTTCTTTGCGACGTACTTTATCAGGAAGAGGGAGGAGACTACGCCGTAAGACTTAACAACTTCCAGAAAGTTCTTGCAAAGTCACCTGTCAATTCAAGTGAGAACACTGATGAGAGCATCCTTACAAACGACGCATTGATTCTTTCTGACCTTTGGATATCAGGCGGCTACATCAACATGAGCCTTACTCTTCCGGTCAAGATTGAAAATGCTCAGCCTCACATCATCAACCTCATGTTTGATGACACTGACCAGACTGAAGGAATCTATAAGTTCACCCTTCTGCACAATGCAAACGGCGAAGTACTGAAAAGCGACAGCAGCAACAACGACATGTATCTTGCAAACGCTTATGTGAGCTTCCCTATAACCTCGATCATCAAAGAGGAAAGCGCAACCATCCGATTGACATGGAAGAACTACAAGCTCAACAACCAGTACATGATCTCATCTGAAACCATTGGCCAGACATACGACATCAAGTATGTAAAAGGTGCATTCGAACAGGTTCCTGCAGCAAAATCAGGAGAAGTTTCGACCTTCAGCCTCAGATAAGAAGCTGTTATCATAGAAATATAAGGAATTAATCCCCGATGTAGTAGACATTCATTCCCCAGATCGCTACACGGGGATCTATTTTATTGCCTGAAGCGTCCTCAGACATAGTTGAAAGTTCCACAGAGATCTTTGATTCCTTGAAGCTCGGGATAATGATATCCGCCATATCTTCGGAAAAATATGCCTTGAGATGCTCTGGCACGACGTCTTTCAACTTTTCTATATATGAATTGTCTTCTCCTTTTATGAACTTTCGCAGGCCGTCAACAGACACTCCATAGAAAGCCAGAAGGAAGTCCACTTCATTTTCAGTAACGCCATAATAATGCCTTTCTTCATCAAAGATGACAAGGTTATGGCAACGTGTCGCATCATCAAAGCTGCCTGACGGATAAGGGCGCAGCACAAATAAAGAAGAAGGCAGCCCGACATACTCAGCAAACTGGTCAAGAGTGACCGTGTAGTCCGCCACATATCCCATAAAGGTAGTCTCTACTCTTATAGATTTAATAGTCAAGGCACTTCTGCAACCGGCCCATGATGAAGAGAAGAAGCCGAACTCAGTCATATTGATAAAGTCAGCGACCGTACCTGTCAGAGTAACTGACCCCGGAGTCGACTCATCTCCCAACACAAGGAAACCATCTACAGGAGCACCATTTACAAATCCGCTGTCCACACGGCATGTAGAATCAAGATCAAACATCGAACTCAATTCCTTCATTGTGGTCAACGGATGTTCAATAGGCATTACAGGGACATTGAGAGTCTTGATTTTCCCTTCCTCAAAGCTGACATTTTCAGAAAGCTTTACAGTCTTCTCGGAACCATTCACATACACAGTAAGCTGCGAGCCCGCTTCAGCTGTAAAAGGCTTGACAGCGAGATAGAACTTTGCAGAGCCTTGTTCCTCTATAAGAGCGTCCTGCACATCAAGCATAGCTGAAGAAGATACAGAAGTCTCATCCAATGGAGTACATACGGCCTTTTCGCCTGTAATATCAATGTAGAACCTGCCTACCAAAGGCTCGGAAGCCTTTACTCCTACAGAAGAAATGGCGAGAGGATGAGAGGTTTCATTCACAACGTTAACAGCGATGAGGCTGGTAAGTTGCTTCATTGTTCCGGATGGGATCTCATCAGAAGGGACATTCTTTACCACGGTGTACAACGGATAGTTTTCACCCGCAATGTGAGACATGTTATCTTTACCCTTCTGCAATTGCGGACGTTTCGGCATCGATCCGACCGTCATCTGGCCACTGAACTTCGGTGCCGGAGAGGTCATGTACTCGTTGTAAGGATATATGAAATACCAGTCTGTGAATTCGCTGATAAGCGGCTCTGACAAAGCTCCTGTAAAGAGCCCTGCTTCCACATTCTCCTCTGTGAGCTGGAAAGCGCCATCACTAATGTAGCTCTGCATACCGCTTTCCGCATGGAACACGCCGATTTTGTCACCT
>CANBDZ010000092.1 GCA_947367375.1 uncultured Bacteroidales bacterium
CTCCATAAACCAGTTAAATTTATGCCAAGATCGGTAAATTCAGTTGCCTCAAGGGCACGCCGCAAGAAGATTCTTAAAAGAACCCGCGGTAATTTTCTTTCAAGAAAGAATGTTTGGACGGTAGCAAAGAACACCTATGAGAAGGGTCTCTCTTATGCTTATCGTGATCGTAAGAACAAGAAGCGCTCATTCCGCGCACTTTGGATCCAGAGAATCAACGCTGCTGCACGTCAGTACGGTATGACTTATTCTCAGCTTATGGGTCGTCTCGCAAAGCAGAATGTCGGTCTGAACCGTAAAGTTCTTGCAGACCTTGCTATGAATAATCCTCAGGCATTTGAGGCTATCATCAATTCTGTAAAATAGTTTGACTGATGAGCTTGAAGGAATTATACCACAATAAATGGGCAAGGTTCGGCTTCTGGGCAGTCCTCTACATATTGTGGGTAATCTGGCTCGGAAACTATTGGTGGCTCTTCGGACTCATTCCTATTTTCGATCACCACATCACCCGCAAGGTGAAATGGCTGTTCTGGAAAAAGGAGTACGAGGAAGGTGAAAAGAGAAACGCGCTGCTGGACTGGATAGATGCAATAATCTTTGCTGTCGTAGTAGTAACGTTCATCAATACGTTCTTCTTCCAGGCTTTCAAGATTCCTTCATCTTCTATGGAAAGCTCGCTCTACACAGGTGACCACCTGTTCGTAAGCAAGCTTGCATATGGTCCAAAGATGCCACAGACACCTCTGACCATACCTTTCACACATAACGTAATCGGATCTAAGGAGTCGTATTCGACACTTATCCAGTCAGATTACAAGAGGCTCAAGGGCTTCGGACAGGTAGAAGAAGGTGACTATGTGGTGTTCGGATTTCCACACGGTGACACAGTGTTCGTCCGCGAACCGGCTGCTGACTATTACGCCATTACAAGAGTCTATGGACGCGACTACGCTCGCAAGCTGTACGGCGATGTAAAGGTGAGACCTTCAGACAAGAAGGACCATTATGTCAAAAGATGTGTTGCAGTGGCAGGAGACACTCTCGAGATAAGAGACGGTCAGGTTTACATAAATTCACAGGCACAGGAAGTGTGGCCGGGAGTCCAGAACTCCTACGAGGTCATCACAAACGGCCAGAGAATCAACCCTGTCTACCTCGATAAGCTCGGAATCAATGCTTCGGAACTTTGGTATGACCAGAAGCTCCCAGGCTATCCTGCAATGCCTCTCACAGCGGAAATGCTTGACAAGATCAAGACTTTCCAGAATGTGGTTTCAGTGAAGCAGAACATAGATGTCTGGCCGGCCGATTATCCGGACTCGGAAAAGACCATCTTCCCGTTCTCATCTGACTACAAGTGGACAAGAGACAATTTCGGACCTCTTTGGATGCCTAAGAAAGGAGCAACCGTAGAACTGACAGAAGAGAACCTTCCTCTCTATGAAAGGATCATCACTTCATATGAAGGAAACACTCTCGAGGTCAAAGACGGAATGATCCTTATCAACGGAGAAGAAGCTCGCAGTTACACATTTTCTCAGGATTATTATTTCATGATGGGAGACAACAGGCACAATTCCCTCGACTCAAGATATTGGGGATTCGTACCTGAAGATCATATAGTCGGAAAACCCGCATTGATCTGGCTCTCAATCGACGGGAACAAGACTTTCCCGAATAACATAAGATGGCGCAGGTTTTTCAAATTTGTATAGAAATTTTGCAATTGCGATTTTTTTATCCGATATTTGCAGCCCGCTAATAATGAATTAATTAAAAAAGTTATATACAATGGCAAAGGTTTGTCAAGTTACAGGTAGAAAGAGAATGGTAGGAAACAACGTTTCCCATTCTAAGAGACGCACAAAGCGCGTCTTCGCTCTCAACCTTAAGACCAAGAAGTTCTGGTCAGAGGAGGAGCAGAGATTCATCACACTTAAGGTGTCTTGCAAGGGTATGAGAACAATCGAGAAGAATGGTCTCGACGCTACTATCAAGGACGCTCAGAAGAAAGGATTTATTAACCTTGTTTAATTTTTCGGATTATGGCAAAGAAAGCTAAAGGTAACAGGGTGCAGGTCATCCTTGAGTGCACTGAGCAGAGAGAGAGCGGTGTACCAGGTATCTCAAGATACATCACAACTAAGAACAAGAAGAACACAACTCAGCGTCTGGAGCGTCGTAAGTACAATCCTTTCCTGAAGAAGGTAACTCTTCATCGTGAGATTAAATAATTAAGGAGGATTAAGAAATGGCAAAGAAAGCAGTCGCAACCTTCAAGGCCGGTACACTCAAGAAGATGGTTAAGTGTATCCGTATGGACAAGTCTCCAAAGACTGGTGCTTATGTATTCACAGAGCAGCTCCTCGAGGAGACAGAGACTAAGGAGTTCTTCGCAAAGAAATAATTCTTTCAAGATAGCACTTTAAAGGGTGGCATAGTTGATATATTCAGCTATGCCACCCTTTTTTATGCGCATAAAAAGTATTATATTTGCGAGTTAAAGTGAAACTTTATGGGTATTTTTGATAAAGGAGTAAAAAAGACCAATATGGGCTTCTTCCAGAAGCTCTCGAGAGCTATTGTCGGAAAGGCAAAAGTGGATGATGATCTGCTGGATGCTATAGAGGAAGCTCTCCTTGCAACGGACATGGGAGTTGACACTACTCTCAAGATCATTGAGAATCTTGAGGAGAGAGTCAGCCGCGATAAATATGTGTCTCTCGATGAACTTATCGAGATTCTCCGTGATGAGATCGCTATGCTTCTCAATGTGAAGGATGACGAGACTGCCGATGATCAGGTGGTTCCGTTCGACTTCTCGAAGAAGCCGTATGTCATCATGGTTGTGGGTGTGAACGGAGTGGGCAAGACCACTACCATCGGCAAGCTTGCCAGCAGCCTTCAGGCTCAGGGCAAGAAGGTCGTGGTGGGTGCGGCGGACACATTCCGTGCAGCCGCTGTGGACCAGCTTACAATCTGGGCTGAGCGTGCCGGAGTGGACATCGTAAAGCAGGACATGGGTTCAGACCCTGCATCTGTAGCTTTTGACACTGTGAAGTCAGCAGTAGCCAAGAATGCTGATGTCGTGCTCATCGACACTGCCGGACGTCTCCATAACCGCGTTGACCTTATGAACGAGCTTACAAAGATCAGAAACGTCATCAGAAAGGTCGTTCCTGATGGACCGCACGAGGTACTGCTTGTGCTCGACGGATCTACTGGCCAGAACGCTTTCCAGCAGGCTAAGGAGTTCTCACGTGCGACCGACATCTCGGCACTGGCGATCACTAAGCTCGACGGTACTGCAAAAGGCGGCGTTGTAGTGGGTATCGTAGATCAGTTCCGTGTTCCTATCAAGTTCGTGGGCATCGGCGAAGGCATCGACGACCTGAAGGTCTTCAACAAACGCGAATTTGTGAAGTCTCTCTTTACTAAAGAGGACCTCGAATAATCCAAATGAAATTTTAAAAATATAAACATATGACAATATCGTACAACTGGCTCAAAGACTATCTTGAGTGCGACCTCTCTCCAGAGGCGATTGCAGAAGCATTGACTTCAATCGGACTTGAGGTCGATTCACTTGAACAGGTAGAAGAGATTCCCGGCGGTCTTGCCGGCGTAATCGTGGCAGAGGTAATCGAGTGCGTAGAGCACCCTGATTCAGATCACCTCCACATCACCAAGCTTAACACAGGCGCTCCTGAGCTTCTTCAGGTAGTGTGCGGCGCTCCTAACGTAGCTGCAGGACAGAAGGTCCTCCTCGCAACTGTAGGAACAGTCCTCGGTGAGGATTTCAAGATCAAGAAGTCTAAGATCAGAGGCGTTGAGTCGTTCGGTATGATCTGCGCTGAGGATGAGCTCGGCATCGGTGAGTCACACGACGGTATCATGGTTCTCGATCCTGAGGCAGTGCCTGGAACACCTGCAAAGGAGTACCTCGGCCTCGCAACTGACGCTATCATCGAGATCGGACTTACTGCAAACCGTGTAGACGCAGCTTCACACATCGGTGTGGCAAGAGACCTCTACGCTTACCTCAAGCACAACGGTGTGCCTTGCAAGTTCAATATGCCTGACGTTTCTGCATGGGCAGACAACGACCAGGAAGGTGCCATCCCTATGGAGGTAACCGCAGCTGACGGCGCTCCAAGATACACAGGAACAACAATCAAGGGCGTGAAGGTTGCCGCTTCTCCAGAGTGGCTCCAGAAGAAGCTCCTTGCAATCGGTCTCAGACCTATCAACAACATCGTGGACATCACTAACTTCGTCCTCCACGAGATCGGACAGCCTCTCCATGCTTTCGATGCATCGAAGATCAGCGGCGGTAAGGTAGTAGTCCGCAGAGCAGGGGAAGGCGAGAAGTTCGTTACACTTGACGGTGTTGAGAGAACACTTTCTGCAGCTGACCTTATGATTGCAAATGCAGAGAAGCCAATGTGTCTCGCAGGTGTGTTCGGCGGTGAGGAGTCTGGTGTTACAGAGTCTACAGTGGACGTATTCCTCGAGAGCGCATACTTCAACCCGGTTTCAATCAGAAAGAGCTCTAAGAGACATGGCCTCAAGACAGACGCTTCGTTCCGTTATGAGCGTGGCGCTGACCCACTCGTAGTAGAGTATGCTGCAAAGCGTGCCGCTCTCCTTATCCAGGAACTTGCAGGTGGTCAGATCGTTGGCAGAATGCAGCAGTTCTATCCTGAAAAGATCGAGAAGAAGGTTGTTGACCTTGACTACGTACGTATCGAGAATTTCGTAGGTAAGAAGCTCGGTCACGAAGTGATCGAGGCTATCCTCGAAGGCCTCGCATATGAGTTCATCGAGAAGACCGAGACAGGCGCAAAGGTGGCTGTCCCTTCATATATGATCGACGTTTACCGCGAGTGCGACGTCGTAGAGGAGATTCTCCGTATATATGGATATAACAACATCGAGTTGCCACAGGCAATGAGAATGTCTGTAAATGCTCCTCAGAAGCCAGAGCCGGAGCAGGTAAGAAAGTCAGTTTCAGACTTCCTTGCAGCAAACGGATTCGTGGAGACAATGAACAACTCACTCACTAAGTCTGACTACTACGCTAAGCTCAAGACTTTCCCTGAGGAGAAGTGCGTGAGAATCATGAACCCACTCAGCTCTGACCTCAATGTGATGAGACAGACCCTTCTCTTGAACGGTCTTGAGGTGGTTGCTTACAACATCAATCGTCAGATCACAAACATCAAGACATTCGAGTACGGTTCAGTATATTCATTCAAGCCGGAGACAGACGGCAAGACCCTCGAGTCATACGAGGAACACACTTGCTTCGCCCTCTTCATGAGCGGCCAGCCTGACAAGTCTTGGAGAGCAGACCCAGGTAAGGGCAACTACTTCCAGCTCAAGGGCTACCTCGAGCTTCTCCTGAAGCGTTTCGGCTGTGACATCTATTCACTTGAGACTGAGGCTGCCCCTTCTGACCTCTTCAGCGAGGGACTTGCATATAACCTCCCAGGTTCGCACCAGCCGCTTGCAGTAATGGGTACAATCTCTCCTGCAAGACTTAAGCAGTTCGGCATCAAGCAGCCTGTATTCGCGGCTGAGATCAGCTGGCCTGCACTCTTCGAGCTTGTGAAGAGAAACAAGATCAAGTACAAGGAGCTTCCTAAGTTCCCTGAGGTCAGAAGAGACCTTGCTATCCTCCTTGATGAGTCTGTAAGCTATGCAGACCTCCGCAAGAGTGCATTCCGTGTAGGAAAGAAGCTCCTCAAGCAGGTTGGCCTCTTCGACGTCTACAGAGGTGATAAGATCGCTGAGGGCAAGAAGCAGTACGCTTTGAGCTTTGTACTCCAGGACCTTGACAAGACATTGACAGACAATGATGTAGAGAAGGTGATGAGCAAGCTTCTTTCTACATTCCAGAACGAATTTGGAGCTACATTGAGATAAAGATGAGAGTTTTACTGCAACATATCGTGGCGTTTCTTGCTGTGGTTGTGATCGCTGCCTCTTGTTCAAGGGACAAGGCAGAGATCATCCCGCGCAGCAAGATGGCCAGGATTTATGCAGAGATGCTGATGACAGACCAGTGGATCAACGCGAGGACAGACGTCAGGAGAATAGCCGACACCTCGCTGGTCTACGAGCCTATTCTTCAGAAATATGGCTACGACCATATGGACTACCTGAAGACTGTCGACGAATATATGGACGACCCGGAAAGATTCGCGAGAATTCTCAGGGAATCCGGAGATATAATAGAAGAGAGGCTTAAAGATCTCCGTTGGGAGCTCGAGCAGAGAAACAAGCTTGAGGCACTCAGGAAGAGAATTGAAGAGATGACCATCGAGTCTGACTTCAAGGCTGAAGAATTCTTCCCATATCTCTTTGGCGAGCCTTACGTTCACTACTACGACAGCCTTGTAATCGAGATAGACTCAGTCATCCAGCATTACAGATTCCAGGATGTGCCGACTACCGACACCTTGTATGACGGAGTCAGGATGCTGCTCCAGCTTGACAGCCTTGAGCTTGCAGACAGTCTGACGCTTGCCGACTCGCTTGCAGTGAAGGATTCGATCGCAGTGAGAGATTCACTTGCAAAGGTGGACTCGCTTGCAAAGGCAGCGAAGGCAGCCAAGAAGACTCGTACGACAAATCAGGCGATCAAGATAGCGGAAGACGAAATCCTGTTCAATTAATATAGTTATGGGAAAGAAGAGAATAACAGCTTCGTATATATACACATTGGATGCAGAGCCTATAAGGAACGGCTTTGTAGAGTACGACGAGACCGACGGAACTATTCTGGCTGTAGGCCAGTGTGAGGAAGGGGAGGAAGTCCTTCCTGGAGCGCTTGTACCGGGCTTTGTGAATGCTCACTGCCATGTGGAGCTTTCACACCTTCACAAGAAGTTCCGCAAGGGCACAGGAATGGCTGGCTTCATCGACCAGATCAACGAGCTTCGTGACTGGGCTGGACGTGAGGTGAAGCAGCAGCTTGTACAGGAGTGGATGGACAAGATGTGGGCAGATGGAGTTTCTGCAATGGCTGACATCAGCAATGATGATGCTTCGTTCGATGTGAAGAAGTCCCATAAGATGTACACAAGGACCTTCCTTGAGGTGTTCGGAAGTGAGCCTGAGATGTGTGAGGGAGTAATGGCTGATGTGACTGCTCTGAAGGCTGTTGCAGATGAGGCCGGCCTTGACGCCGCTCCGACTCCGCACTCGTGCTACACCATGAGCCCGCAGCTCCTTTCAGCTTCGGCTTCAGCCGGCCTTGACGGAGGCTTCCTTTCATACCATTCTCAGGAGAGCCAGGAAGAGGAGGATCTTCTCATCAGCGGTTCGGGAGCTATGTATGAGAACAGAAAGAGATCAGGAATGAGCACTCCTCCGGTAACAGGAGAGTCATCTTTGAAGTACTTTATTGACAGACTTGCGGCGGCAAAGCCGGCGCCATATGAGCAGCAGATCCTGCTTGTACATAACGTCTGCCTTGCACAGGGTGACATAGATGCGGCTAAGGAAGTGATGAAGAACGTCTACTTCGCTATATGTCCGCTTTCAAATATATTTATACACAACGCTTTGCCACCGATTGACCTTATGAGGGAAAACGGTCTGGCCATTGCCTTGGGAACTGACTCGCTTTCGAGCAACGACGACCTTGACATGGTCAAGGAGATGAATTGTCTCCACACTGCGTTCCCATATGTCCCTATGCAGGAGATCCTTACCTGGGCATCGCTCAACGGAGCGAAATTCCTCAAGAAGGACGATGTCCTCGGTACTTTGACTCCAGGCAAGAAGCCTGGCATTGTGTTGGTTGACAACTTGGATGAAACAGGCTTTGTAACTGCGCAGAGCCGTTCAAGAAGAATAATTTAATGCTGCATTTTGACGACATAGCATTCGGCCCGATATACAGCCGCAGACTCGGTTCCTCCCTTGGAGTGAACCTGCTGCCTTCAAAGGGCAAGCTCTGCAATTTCGACTGTATTTACTGCGAGTGCGGATGGAATAAGGATGGAGCGCAGGACCGCAGGTTCCCGACATATGAGGAGGTGGCTGCAGCGCTTGAGCAGAAGATTGCGACATGTGCTGCTGAAGGCACTCCGGTGGATTCCATCACGTTTTCCGGAAACGGAGAGCCGACAATGCATCCGGATTTCCCTGCAGTGATAGACCTCATCCTGAGTCTGCGTGACAGGTACTATCCGGCTGCAAAGGTTTCTGTCCTTTCAAATGCGACCTTGGTCGGAAGACCTGAAGTGGCACAGGCTCTTATGAAGGTGGACAATCCGATCCTGAAGATCGATGCCTCATCGGATGAACTGGTGCAGAAGATAAACAAGCCGGTGGGACACTACAGACTTGATGAAGTCGTGGAGAGTCTTATGCAGTTCAAGGGAAGGTTCATCCTTCAGACCATGTTTCTGAAGTCGCCTGACTTTGACACAGCGGCGCCTGAGGCCCTGGAGGCCTGGATGAACATAGTGAGACAGCTTTCTCCGCGTGAGATCATGGTCTATACCATAGACAGGGAAACCCCGGACAAGAGTCTTGCAAAGTACACGGTAGAAGAAATGACAGCCTTTGTAAAGCCATTGCTTGATGAGGGTTACAGCATACAGATAAGAGGATAATGAGGGTAGTTTTACAAAGAGTGACGCAGGCATCCGTAAGGGTGGAGGCTGAACAGTACGAAAGTTCCATCGGGAAAGGACTCCTGGCCCTTGCAGCCTTCATCGATGAAGACACGGAGGAGGACCTCGACTGGACGGTGAAGAAGATTGCGGCGATGCGCATATTCGATGACGCCGAAGGCGTTATGAACCTGTCGGTAAAGGATGTGGATGGGGATATATTGGCAGTTAGTCAGTTTACCTTATATGCATCGACCCACAAGGGCAACCGCCCTTCATATATAAAGGCGGCGAAGCCGGATGTGGCTGTCCCTTTATATGAAAAGTTCCTTTCAAAGCTCGAAGAGGCTATGGGCAAGAAAGTTGGAAAGGGTATTTTCGGCGCGGATATGAAGGTGTCGCTCGTGAATGACGGACCGGTGACTATCATCGTTGACTCGAAGTTGAGATTTTAATGAAATAACAATAATAAATTTATATATGGTGGATTATTTGAATAAATATGGCTACACTCCTAACGGTGAGGAGATTGGCAGAGCATTGGAAATCATTGCTGCAAATCTTGAAAATGTAGCCTCTGAGCAGGTCTATAAGGACTGTTTCTCAATGATGGACCTTACTACATTGAAGACAGACGACACTCCTGCTTCTGTAACTAAACTTGTTGACAAGGTGAATGCCTTCCAGCAGGCATATCCTGAGTGGCCTCTTCCGGCTTCTATCTGCGTGTACTCGAACTTTGCAGCTACTGTAGACCAGGCAAGAAAGTGTGACTTCAACATCACAGTTGTGTCTGCTTGCTTCCCTTCATCACAGAGCTTCCTCGAGGTAAAACTCAAGGAGTGTGAGATGGCTGTAGAGCAGGGTGCTGACGAGGTGGACATCGTTCTCGCTCTCAACGCATTCCTTGCAGGAGACTATGAAAAGGCTGCTGAGGAGATCCGTCAGGTACGTAAGTGCATCGACGAGGTCGCTCACAGACAGGGTAGAGAGGTACACCTCAAGGTTATCCTTGAGACAGGTCTTCTCAGAACACCTGAGGCGATCGCAAACGCTTCATTCCTTGCAATGGAGGCAGGCGCGGACTTCATCAAGACTTCAACTGGAAAGGTGGATGTAAATGCAACACCGGTTTCTGCATACATCATGTGTGAGTGTATCGCAAAGTTCCGCGAGGCAACCGGCAAGATCATCGGATTCAAGCCTGCCGGCGGCATCTCTACAGCACAGGATGCGCTTTGCTACTACTCTATCGTTTCAACCATCCTCGGAAAGGAGTGGCTCAACAAAAATCTCTTCCGTTTCGGAGTGAGCCGCGTAGCTAACAGCATCCTTTCTGCGGTTGAGCAGAAGACAGTAAGCTATTTCTAATCGAAAGCGACTGACGCTACCTAGAAATTAGTTTGATTTTTTGTAAAAACAGAACAAATTTTTAGGTAGAAAACGGCTTCCTACATGCGTGGGAGGCC
>CANBDZ010000093.1 GCA_947367375.1 uncultured Bacteroidales bacterium
TCTGAGATGCAGATGCCTTCGCGGGCCAGAACGGCTGACTGCAGGGCGCTTGAGACGCCGGAGGCTACCTTCATTGCACAGCCTACCTTGGCTCCGTCACAGACCATTCCTGTGATGTTTCCGATCATATTCTTGATTGCTGTGCAGATTCGTTCGGTAATTTGGCACTGCATTTAGTTGACAAAGAACGAATCTTTGCGGCCATCTGGATATAAATAAAATTAGCCTCGCTTGTACTACATAACTCGCTAAAGTGAAACTGAAACCTTCGTACAGGGTCGGACTTATTTCTATACGTTATCTTAAGAACTTTTAGTCATCTTCTCATATAGCTTGAACAACTCAGCAACAATGTCAGCCTCGGTCATATTCTTCCAGTTGAATCCGTATGCTTCCATCACAGCTTTGTCGTTCTCCTGATGAGCCTTTATAAGTTCCGGATACATCCATTCATCCTTCGTTTCATAGAGATCAGCAAAAGAGCAATCCGGATAGAGATTCCTAGCGTCAAGAATAGCTTGCGCTGTATTCTCGATTTTTGCTTTCTGAGCATCGTTAGGAGTTGGCCAAGGGAACGTGTTATATACAACCTCCTTAGAGTATCTATATCGCATTTCAAGTCTTCCGCATACAGTACGCATCCATGACATATGAACATTAGATGTAATCACTCCAAAATGGTATAAAGATGCTTCTGGAGCAATTTGAACTGCATCAGAAGAAACGACTCCAGCTTCAATAAATCCAATTCATTGATACTCACGTTGAGGGAATACTGGAGTATCTGCTGAGTAATGCTGCTCAGTAGTTGTTGTATTTGACGATTTCCTTAAAAATTAGTATGTTTACAAAAAAATAGCCCAAATACAGGTATATAATATGGACGAATACATTGAAAGCGACATCATCGTTGATGATTCTGGAGATATTGACCTCTCTACAGGTAAGCGTATCATTAGAACAAAGTCATCTGATCCTACCATTGAAGTCTTGCATGCAAAGTATCAGCGTGGAAAATTAAATATTCAGCCTAGTTACCAAAGACAATATGTGTGGGATGCTAAGAAGGCAAGTTTGTTGATTGAATCAGTTCTTCTGGACATTCCAATTCCAATAATTTATCTCGCCCAAAATGAAGATGGAATTGAAAATGTAATCGATGGACAGCAGCGATTGACCTCGTTGTTTTGCTTTATCGAGGGTAAATTTCCAGATGGTAAGGTCTTTAAGCTGACTGGACTGAATGTGTTTGGTGAGTTAAAAGGAAAGACGTATAAGGATTTGGATGACGAAAAACAGGAGAAGATAAGAGATTATTCTCTTCGTGTGATTTCATTTACAAATGAGTCAGATCCTGACCTGCAGTATGAAATTTTCCAGCGACTTAATACAGGATCAGTTGCATTGAATGACCAAGAGCTAAGAAACTGTATTTACAGAGGTAAATTCAATGAACTTCTAAAGGAGCTGACAGATAACGAGGATTTCCGTTTTATTACAGGTATTCAGCAGCCTCATTCTCGTATGAAGGATGTTGAGATGGTATTGCGTTTTATAGCATTTAGAAATGCTACATATCTCAATTATAATCCGCCTATCAAGAAGTTTCTCAATGACACAATGAGGAAACATCGAAACATTGATGATGTGGATGCAAAGCAAATACGTGAAAATTTCAAGAGAGCATGTGCAAATACTAGAAGTCTTTTAGGAGATAAGGCATTCCGCCGTTTTGTGGTAGGAGAATCAGGTCATCAAGATGGCCATTGGGAAAAGCAGCTCAATATTTCGCTGTATGACATTGTAATGGATTCGATGTCAAGAGTTGAGCCAACAGTGCTTATGAGACATTTAGATGCTGTTCGTGAAGCTTATATAAATGTTATAAGTACCAATGATGCTATGATATCCGCCATCACATGGGGTACCTCAGATAAGCCTACGGTGACAAAACGTTTTACATTATGGAACGACATTATCAATGGCATTATTGCAGATGATAAAGCTGATGAACGCTGTTTCTCTCGTAGTTTGAAACAGAAGCTATATGATAATGATCCTACCTGTGCAATTTGTGGACAGTATATTGCTGATATCGACGATAGTGCAGTTGATCATATCGAGCAGTACTGGAAAGGTGGTAAAACTATTCCGGACAATGCAAGATTAACTCACCGCTATTGTAATTGTGCCAGACCTAAAGATGATATAGTTAAGTTATAACCTGATTATGAACACTTTTGACAACACTTTGATAATTGGCTTCAACATCTCTAATACTTACGACAAACTTCTGTCAGGCAAGGGTGATAGGGACTCCGTATATGATTGCACACGACACTACTGGGCAAATGTAAAGATCGAGAAGGCTGAGCTTGCTGACTACGTTTTCGGTGTTGCTCATTGCAAGGTGGTCGGTGTTTTCAAGCCACATAGATGGTATTACACTGAGCCAGGAAACCGTAAGACTCGTATTCAGTTCGAGGGCGAAGAAATCTTGGATAGCCCTTATCTTGGAATGGATCTTTCTGATTATTTCAAAGGAATTCAGAATCCAGTCAGGTATATTGGCAATTGGTAACATTTCGCCTGCTTGCGCTACACCTTGGCACAAGCAGGCGATATCTTTGTCCCAAAACAATTGGACTATGTCAACTGAACCATTGAAGCCCACTTCTCTTCCTAGCTTAATGAACCGCTTTGCATATCCTATGAAAGCTCTTGAGATTTCTGTGGTATGCTTCGAGGAAGAATATGCGACTAAGCAAGCCAAGTTGATCCAGGAAGAAATTTCTCGAGGCCTTGAGCTGGCCATCAGAAAAGGATGGAGCTATTCAAACAGTAAGTATCAAAATCTAAAAGTCGAGGGCAAGAAGTTGACTTTTGAATTCTATCAAAGTTTCAGTTCTCTAATACATATTGGCGGTTCCTTCTGTATGGTTCCTCTCACATACTATAACCAGTATGAGAAACCCAATATTCAGTCCGTAACATTCAAATATGTTTTGGAAGATGCGGAAGCTGGATATATTGGAATCTTTGACAACACATTCCACAAGGCTCTCGAGGATGATGTTATAGACTCATATACAATTGAAGGTCTGACAATTACCGCAACATCAACCGGTAGCAATCCATTCAAAAGATTGTTGGATACCTATATGAAGTCCACTAGTCTCATTGATGATCTCAAAAGAACCAAGCATCAAGCTGCAGAAAGCGACAAATCCTTAAAGTCATCAGTCAGCAGCATTATGATAACAGTTGCCTTCATCATAATGCTTTCGCTGCTGCTAAAAGTCATCGTTGGTTAATCGGCTCCATTATATGGCATATGAACAACATTCCATATAATTTTCTATGTTCATGCCATTCGTCATTAGCCTTATCACGAATCTCATCATTACAACGCCATAATACTACCAAGTTGGGACCATAAACATTAGACATTTCACGTGCATAGACACATGCCTTTAAGACATCGTCATCTGTTATCTCCTTTGATTCGTCAGCATATAACGATAAAGACTCTATAGCGACTCTGATTACAGGCTTATCATAAAAGGCTTTATGTCGTATGATCTCAGCTTTGATACCGTCAATCTGCTTGCATGCAGTTTCCCACATCAGTTTATTTTGTTTCCTGATATCTTTACAAGGAAGTCCTTGAACTCCACTCTTCAGCTCAACAAACAGCTGATACTCATTTCGTTGTCCGACATTACATCTGCAATAATAATCCGATCTGCCAAAGTGATTCTGACGGCCTCGTTTTCTTACAATCGGGTACTCAAGTATAAAGCTGTCTACCTGCTCTACAATTGAAGGTATGAGTACCGAATGCATCTGCAGTTCTCCGTAATTGAAGGTCACTAATTCGGTCTTATGGATATATTCTTCCGCACGATCAATCGCACCAGAAATCACCTCTGTCAACAAGTCAGACACTATTTGCTTGAACTGGAACTGTCCATTTCTCCAGACATCTAAATCACTTCTCATACTGATTTCATTACTTCTGTGTCAACTCCTGATACAATTTGAAGAGGGCGGCTACAATATCAGCCTCAGTCATATTCTTCCAGTTGAATCCGTATGCTTCCATCACAGCTTTGTCGTTCTCTTGATGAGCCTTTATAAGTTCCGGATACATCCATTCATCCTTCGTTTCGTAGAGGTTAGCTAGAGAACAGTCTTGATATAAATTTCTGGCATCAAGAATTGCCTGAGCCTTATTTGCCGGCATAAGATAGGAATGTTTGCCTCCTGCGACCTTTGCTGCCTTGTTTATTGTCTCCTGAGCCTCTTCCAAGGTTTCAGGTTCCTGTGAAAGCGCCTCTTTTTTCATCGCTTCCCATTCCTCTCCCTTAGCATAAAGCCCTTTCCTGTCCATCTGTTGGATAGCGTCACGAACGTATATCTCATTCGGGCTGCTGCATCCGATGATAGTCAGTGTTGCAAACAAAAATATATGAATTCTTCTCATAATCTAGTCTGTTTGTTTTTTTATATCATCGCAACGACATTCTGCATAAAGTTGCATAAGTTGTGTGCCACTATTGCAAGCAGGATACTTCTGGTTTTAAGAGTCATATATCCCAAGCCATAACCGATCATTCCAGTCCATATCAAAGATGAGATACTGAATGATACAGACCCTCCATCGACATTCAGAGCGTGTACAAGACCAAACAAGATGGAGGTAATCAGATTGGCAGGATTCCTCCATATCGGTCCATCGTTACGAAGGCAACTGCACATAAGTCCGAGAAGCACCCCTCTGAACATTATCTCTTCGTCGAAGCCAGGCATAGTTATCTGAAACAGCAAGGTTTCAAGATTGAATTCCTTTGTATTCAAAGTGCCCAAGAAAGTCGGTATGCCGATTATCAGGACTGCAGCCCATATTGCAGGTTTTAAGCCATCTCTATTCTGCTTGAAAGTAAAGAAGTTATTCTCGCTGAACTGATTTCGGAATATGAAATATGCTGCTATACCCCATATGATTCCGTATATCTTACCATCCCAGTTCCATTTACCGCCTATGATGTTCAGGAAATCAACATGAAACTGTACTGTCAAGGCAAGATTGCATATGAAGTAACATAGGACAATACTGAAGATACGGCAGTAATTCTCCCGTGTCCTCTCCTTCATGAACAACAGCATCAGGGGAAGGATTACTGCTATATTCAACAGCGGATTTATGAATGACAATTCAACCATTAGTAATCAGTTATGGATGAGAAATTGCTTTCCCTTCTTTATACTTCCAGATTCGATACAAGATAATGGCATTGAATACCTGATATAACACGAGGAATAGCCAAATAAGGTATTCAAGTGGACTTGTCGCACCCACTGAAGCATCAAGAATTATCAATGAGACAGCAGTGATAAGGAATATGATTGTTAGTACAATCTGGCCGATCAAGAAGCCCTTTGCACCCCAGAATTTAGACAATATTGAAGGATGCCACTTGCTGTTAGAACTATACTTCCCGTTTACAAATAATGCTACCGCCAGAAAAGCGGCAATGCAGACCTTTGGTATAGTGTTGTATGATATCGGCATCCATCTGATAAGAAGACAGATAATTACAGATATAATGCAAAGTGTCCGACAAATTTTAAGCGTTTTCATAAGTTATTTCTCCTTTTGTTTTTTCAACCTATAACTTGCATATATAACTCCCCAAAGTCCGAAAACAATCATCATAACCATATGCCATATCGAAATGTCATTCCCACTATCACCAGGAAAAACCGTTACAAGCACAAGAAGGAGTGCGGAGATTGCAAAGATTGTCCAAAGCAGAATTTTGCGTGTTTTAGTTTTCATAATGTATGATTTTTTATAATCCATTCCCAAGCCGGATCCTTCTCCATCGTATAATCTGAAAGATTCAAAACTATATCCGGAACCAGTTCTATCTCATTATTCAGATTCTCATTCGGACGAGTGAAATGTCTGCAGCTGACAGTTGCTTTGGTATCAGTATTCGTCAGATTGAAGCGCAGAACATCTCCGTAATGAGAAGGCCTGTGGCCGGAAGTTTCACCGATGATGGTTCCGATATTATTATCGCGAGCGAGTGTCAGCAGTAGTCCTGCAGAACTGAAAGTACTTCTGCCACTGATGAATATTACATTACCCTTGAAAATCTTATCATGGTCGTGATTTATCCTATGAGCAGAAGCTGCTTCTTCCGGATTCTCTCTCTTGATTTTCCAGTAATCAAACACATCACCAAAGTCCGGCTTTGTACCATCATTCAGTTCCACGCCGGAAAGATTTGGCTGATGCTTGAGAAGTAGTTCTGACATTCGTACCTTACAGCCCATATTCTTCATCTTGTCATAATCAGTTAGGTATGATAGAAGCAGATCGCAAAGTCCGCTGTTTCCGCCGCCATTGTTTCTGACGTCCACTACCAATGTCTGAATGGATTTATCCTCGATCTCAGCCATCATTCCCTCTACAAAATCATCAAACCTCTGTCCCAACTGAGGATAGTTCAGACTATCATAACACATATTGAACTGGAGATAGCAGATACTCAATGAATCTGAGACCGCATAACAGAAAGGAACTTCTTTTAGTGCAGTAGGTGAATCAAATACCATATCCAATTGCTCAATGACCAGACCATGCCCGGTGCAAGCTGGAATCGTCACAGAGGTATTGTCCTCGAATGTCAGAACAATCTCGTCACCATCGTATCCGCACATCTCCCAGAAGTCCTTCAATTGAAGCTGCTGGCTCAACTGACTGTTTTTGAAGATCTCATTATCTCCACTGATGAGTTTCTGACCTCTTGCCATCAGATCACTTATAGGATTGCCATTTACCATAGTAAGCCTCTTGCCAAGAGCCTCCTTGTAATCATCTTCGACAGCCAACAGATATCCCGAATCCTTTGTGTCGAACATCAGGTACAGAGGGTATATCATATCGGTGGATAATCCGGAAGCGACCTGCGAATGTCCGTCGTTCAGATGTGAAGTCAGTGCCTGCAGTCCGCAGCGGAATGTCTTGATATCATCTATCTCCGCGAAGTCCTTGTAGAGTTTCTTTGTTTCCTTCTTAAGCTCCCTAACGTGTTTTTTGTCGGCATAATAGGGGTGTGATAGTTCGAAGGTCTTGCTATAGAGAAGCAGATCCTTCTGGAATATATTTCCATTAACATATTCTTTCGAAGATTCGATCTCTTCATAAGAGACATTTGTAAAATCTTGGGCCTCACATACAAACGATGAGATGCAGATAAAGAATGTCAAAAACAGGACTCGTTTCATAATGATCCTACAGTTAAATTTGTTTACAATATTCGTTTTATTACGGCAATTCAGGGAGTTTTCCTGCCACAAAGTTACCCGCCAAAAGTTTTGCACAACAAAAAACGACCTACGAATTTCACTTCGTAAGTCGTTGATTATCAATGTGGGTTGAAAATAATTCTTTTGCAATCCTGATCAAAAGTTTTGCAAACCTATTTTTGATGCATCTCCCGGAGGAAAATCGACAGGTTCGTGTCATTCTCCGTCAGTCCTAACTTATGCCTGATGTCTGCACTCTGATTGTAATGTCTCGGCTGGCTGGTGTAAGCCTTGATATCCTTTCCTTTCAGACCGATCACATACAGACAACAGATGTTTATTTCCTCATCAGTTAGACCTTGCTTCTTGAGAGCAGCGATAAACTCCGGATTATTGCCCTCGATGGTCAGTCTTGTAGATTCGATGAATGAATCCCTGTCGGTCACAAGAGCCTCCAGTTCCTGGAATGCCTTCTTGTTCGCAGAACTTGTGTCTGTGATGTGAGAAATGATCACTTTGTTCAGTACTTCAAGTCTCTCTCTGATGACTGCCTTTGTCTCATCCTTCACGCTTGAGTCCTCGATCATCTTTGTCAAAGCATCACGTTCAGCAATAGCATCGGCATAGAGTTGTTCATACCTCTTCTTCTCGATCTCCAGCTGCTTCTTCTCGGCGGTGCGGATCTGGAGTTGTTTGCGGATGAGGTAGATTGCTATCAGAGCGACGAGAAGGGCAATGATGCAGATAAGTGCTGTTCTGGTCTTTGCCTCCTTCTCCTGAAGGGCCTTCAGTTCCAACTGGTGACGTTCCTCGATGAATTGGGTGTCCTGTTCAAAAATGCGGAACTCCACGCTATCAGTTAGTGTAACATATTTCTCGAATGCTTCTAATGCCTCAGTTGGCTTGTTTTTATGCTTGTAAGCTTCAGATAGAATTGCGTAGTATCTTATCTTATTATTTGTCTTTTCGGGTATCGTAAAACCATTAAGTGCCTCCAATGCTTTATCATAATTTTCAAGATATGAGTAAATCAAAGATACACTTAACCATTCAATATAGTCAGTAGGAATGTTCTCGAAATATTCATTAAGTTTTTCTGTGACAACTGATTTGCTTTCTTTGCTCTCAACCAATAGCAGCAGATAGTTAACATAGAAATCGCCCAACCTGTTCACACTGATATTGTTGATAACAGACTTGAAATCCTCAACAACAGTAAATGCCTTATCATATTCCTTCTGCAAGGTGTATCCATTGATAACTCTCAACAGACTATTTGCATAACTGTTTGTTAATCCAGCTTTTTTGAAATTATCGGCAGCGTATATATTGCATTTAATATACTTATCCCAATTATATAGATTAGAGTAGATATTTCCCTGGGCAAAATATATTCTTGCTAAAGTTAAACAATCCTCAGCCTCATCTCCTTCTTCCACAGCCCTCACAAAACACTCCATAGCCATCTCATCATCCCCACCATTCTGATAAATCCTTCCCTGATAATAAAAAGTCCTCAGCTTATCAGTCGCACTGCCATGATTCTCATAATAATCAATAGCCGGCTGCAGCACCTCGAAATCAGTCCTGTCAATGTAGTTCTTATCAAGAGCCATGGACATCAGAAGCGCATACTTCGCCTCCAGCTCATTAGTCGTAAGCTCCGCCTTATCGACACCCTCCAGCACAGCCAACGCGCTGTCAGGCCTGCTCTCGATGTAGCTGTCCACATCCGTCAGCAACCTATACACCTCACTGTTCCTGACATCCTTGCAGGAAAATATCGTCATAGCCGTCACGGCGACAGCCAGTATATACAATATCAGTTTTCTCATATTGCTCTCCATGTTGCACTGCTACATAATTCCATTTCCCCAAGGCAGTAACTACAAACATACAAATTTATTATCAAACCATCCTTCTCCTGCGCGATTTTATTCAAAAGCCCTCACTAAAGCTGCTTTGCAAAACTTTTGGAAAAGAGTGCAAATGAGGATTTTTTAATAATTGTTGATAATCAGCGTATTACGAGATGAAAATTTTATGGGTTTTCATACTCTGCAAAACTTTTATATTGTAACTTTGTGAAAGAAGATAATCGCAACTTGCGTGGATGAATATTAACTAATCAATTCCTATAGCCATGAAACCATACACAACCAAACACATTCTATCGATAATTGGACTTACTCTTCTCATAGGAGTTCCATTCGGTTTTCTTTATGGATGGCAGTATTGCGTACTGATAGCGTGTGCCTCAATCTGCTATTCCCTTGCTCTATTCTTCAAGAATCCGACACATCCTGTACTGTGGTTCGGCTATCCAGATTGGATGGACACAAAGACTGTATGGAAAAACATCGGATGCAACCTGCTTCTGGCTATTGGTGTTGCAATAGGATGTACAGCTATAGCTGATGCGTCAGATATATTTATCAAGGTCATATTAGTTTCTTTAGCTTGTCTTCTTTGCTTTGTGAGTGGTTATCTGACTCGCAAGATCTGGTTGAGCAATATGCCCAGAGAATAATAAATCAACATCGTTACTGCTATAGCTTGGCTTGTTGTCAGCATTTACAATATGAATTATAAGAAGAAGGAATAACCATGAAAGCATTGAAATATTGCCGCACAGCTTCTTTTGTGCCGATGATGGCTTTTTTGATTGTGTTTTTTGTCTATAGAACCTTGGATAAAGGATTTGACGGAATCCTGGCAACGACATTTGGCGTAATCATCATCTTCGGTTCCGTAAG
>CANBDZ010000094.1 GCA_947367375.1 uncultured Bacteroidales bacterium
ACATTCCAGATAGACCTTAACTCGTTAGAGTAATACGAGAGAAAGACAAAACGAAAACAATAAAATATAAACAAATAAATTTTAAAGTTATGAAACGCATTTTTACATTTGGGCTGATGCTGGCATCCGCACTCGCCCTGACGAATTGCACAGAGGAGCTCGTCGACACCACTGTTCCGACTGACCAGGTTGTAGAGGAGCAGGTGACAGGTGTACCTTTTCAAATTCAAGCTACATTAGGTGTTGACACCAAGACTGCAGGAGACTTTGTAGGAGGTAAACTGAAAACCAAATGGAAAGAGAATGATAAAATTAACGTTTTGTTCGCAGAAGTTCAAAACGGAGCTGTCGGAGAGCTAAAAGACGCTGGATTGTTTACAGTAACCGATACAGAAAACGGAATCTTTGAAGGCTTTCTTCCAAATGAAGGAATAGAAGATTCAAAAACGTATAACTGGTATTTTGTCTACGATGCAAGTGGAGCCACTTTTGCAAAAGATAAGACTACAGCCACTATTACAATCGGATCAGTAGAGCAAAAGCAGTCTACTACGACTGGTAATAATACTGACACTGATGTTGAACATATTGGAGCAGCAAGTAATTGCCCAATGTGGGGTAGGGCAACGAACATTTCAGGTACTATAACTCCAATCGTGCAGATGAAACATCTGGCTTCACTTTATGAGGTAACAATTGAGAACCGAACTTCTGACAATGAGTACTTGGCAATTTCTGCAGGTGATATTGTGATTTATGATTTAGGAATGAGCGTAAGTACAACAGGTACTTGGATAAGCGAAGATAATGGTCAGCAACAAGCTTTAGTAGGAGACTTCCAATTAAACATATTGACTGGTACACTCGAAAAACAGGTTGGCAATAATAGCTATTCTCTTAAACTTAATTTGACAGATGAGACTAATCTAGAATTTGGTCAATCCGCAAAATACTATTTTGTTGCAGCGCCACTTGAGATTCAAACAAATAAAACATCTGATTCAAGGTTTTATGAACTTATCTCAAACCCATCAACGGTTAAAACGGCCGATGAGTATAATAAGTTATCTGATAAACAGAAGAAGCTATATCAAGCTGTTACAAAGCGTCAGGACACATTTACCTTCAAGGTGAACGGAGCAGAGAGGAATGTACCGGCATCAAAAGTTTATGATATGAAAAGTGGAAGTCTTTACAGATTTACACTTCCAATCAAGTCGTTGTCATATCCGCATGAATCCGATGCCTTTAATGTGACATCACAGGGCCGTGAAACAGATGACGATACTCACCTCGTTGAAGATGTTATTACGACTAATGCTACCCCTATAACCGTTAATGTCAATGGACAGGATGTTAATGCATTTTTACTCGAAACTAAGAATGCTGATAATTTGGGAAGTATAACTATTACAGGTTTTGCGCCAGATCTTATTTCTGCAATTCCGATAGGATTTTACACCTCAGCATGGAATAATGAACCTTCTGTTGTAAATGTTAGCCAGATTGATGTGTTGTTTCCCAAATATTCTACAACAGCTGTAAAATCTGACAATCAGTCGAATCTGGGAGGTCTCGGAGGTATCGGACGAACTAGATATGATGTTACAACTGATTATTCTAAAATATTGAGCAGAGGAACTATTCCCATGGTGCTTAATATCGGTTCCACTTCTTCTGTTTGGGACATAAATTTATCAATTGATCCGCAAATGCTGAGTTCTATTGCAGAGGGAATTGTTTCGAAAACAACCTTTTCAGGCATGCCAAAACAAGGACGCTTTGATGATGATAAAAGTGACGGCGTTAACCATAACGTAGTGGTCATGAACCAAGAATATTCATATAAGCAGATTAATTCTAAAAACCTAAACACCTTCCTTCAGACCTTTGGTGCTACTGCCTCATATGAGGGATTTGTGCAGATCCTCACTGCGCCTATTTCAGCTTTGCCAACAGAAACTGTTGCTGAAGAAATTTGGAATATGCAGGGTAAAGCAGTTTCGTCAGTACAAAAGGATATTACTTGGCCAACAAAGAAGTTAAGCACTGATTACCCTGAATTAGTAGAAACCGTAGACGCAATATATAGTAAACTGTCATCCTACAGCATGACTATGGACTTAGGCACAACGGTCGCAATCGACTTAGTCGGAGAACAAGGATTTATAAAGAATAAAATACAGTTAATCCATGTTCTGAGAGATGCTAAAATTGCAGCTAAATTATCAACAACCACAGATGGACCACGATTGGTATTCTGGGGCCTTGATGCTAAAGGTGCTGATGTTAAGGTTCCTGCACGCGGAGATTCAGAATAAAGTCATAAAAAGGGAGAGTCACACGTAATAGACTCAGCATGTACGAGCAGTCTCAGGTCAAATAATGACCTGAGACTGCTCATTAGTTGTAAACGTTAGTTACCATCTGTTGGTAGCGGTGGTCTAGTTTCATCATTCGGTCCCCACGCGTCTAAGCCCCAAAAAACTATTGGTTGAAGAGTGCTTGAACTAGAGTATGGCCAGGTCTTTATGACTATTTCAAACTTCATGTCTCTTAGTTTATGCATAAGGTCAGTAGCATTCTTAAACATTCCTGGTGAAATAATCTTAGAAAATTTGACCTCTGCTACGAGAATGTTTAGATTCCTATCTCCTATGACGGATATTAGTTTATTAATTATTGCTTCTGCTGTTTCGGTCGCCATTGATTGATTTTCTGTTGCCGAATAGCCGTCAGCTGCTTTAAATTCAAGTGTACCATTAGCTAAAAGTGTGGCATTTAGTATGGCCTTCAATCCTGCAAGGGTGGCAGTTTTTCCGCCTGAGCTAAATCTGTTAATAAATCCCTCAACCGTTTGGATGCTTACTTCTTTATATACGGGGGCTTCATATAGGACAACTGCATTTTTGTCCTCCTTTGCAAAGTAGCCATTTTGCACCATGCCGTTAAAAGTTATGGTATTTTCATTAATACCAACTACATCACCAACCATTAACTCGCGGGTTATTCCCTGCTCTAGACTTCCAAGTAAGACTTCTGCTAGCGACATCGGTACGTCGGTATACGAATCCCATATAACAAGTCTATATGGAACGTCCTGTAAAGTATAATTTCTCAGAGAAGTACGACCTGTCATTCGATTGTAGTTATAAACCCTTTTACCAGCCTCGCCTTCAGAGTCGTATGTTGGTATCCATAGATTAATATGATCCACAGTCATTGCTGTCGCCGCATCTCCTCGGGAAGCATAAAATCCAACAGGCAGAGCATTGATCAATTCTTTCGCATATCCTTGAAGAGTTATTGTTCCTTCTGTCTTCTCCCCTCCTACTACATAAATATCATTACGCACCGTACCATTAATTGTTATAGTAGGAGTAGAATAACCACCAAATGACAAAACTTGACACTCCTCTTTTTCCGTATCTTCTCTCCATTCCTTCTTTGGCTCCTGTTCGGTACCAACATTTTCATACCATCCCGGCTTACGACCATATGAATATATCTCAAAAGCATCAGACTCAAGAGGATATTGAATTTCTTTTATAGGAAGTACGAATTTTTGCATATACCCGCTAGCAAACTCATCCCCGTCATTACCTGGATATTGAGTCTCAGGCATTGGACGGACAGAACCATTCACCGAGAAACTGAAGACATCTTGACGCTTAATCACAGGAGTGTACTTCTTTTTCTCTGTATCAGATTTTTGCTCATATTCGGCAACAGTAAGAGTCTTAGTCTTGTCTGTAGTAAGGTAATAATAATCTATAACTTTAGCTGTCTGTAGATCCATTGGTGCAGTTACAAAATAAAACGTAGACGATGTAGGATAAGAAGTGTTATTATCATACTTAGAACCAAGTGTGATTTTATTCTTTAAGGTCCACGTCATAGAATTCGTCACAGTAGTAGTCTTGGTAAGCGATCCATTCAGAAGATTTAAAGTGAAACTACCCATCAAAGCCTCAGTTTTAGCCCAGTTTCCTGCAGTCGAGTAGCTGATACCGACATCGTAAATGACAACATCTCCGGGTACAGCATCACTTACAGAATTGTAGTTAGTAGCATTCTCAACCTTGACTTCTATGAGGTTGGCTAAATGTCTCATAACAATTTTAGGTTCTATAGTACCTGAAATTCTATTAGCTGTTCCATACATAGGACAAGTAGTGCCAGAAATATGATCGACTGCACCAGCTTCTTTCTCAATTGAAGCAGATCCTATACTAACTGTCGCAGTATTATTATTTACGTCAGTACTAGTCGCACCATATACGAAATACCAATT
Source organism: uncultured Bacteroidales bacterium (assembly GCA_947367375.1). Classification (GTDB taxonomy): domain Bacteria; phylum Bacteroidota; class Bacteroidia; order Bacteroidales; family UBA932; genus Cryptobacteroides. The sequence goes on from CANBDZ010000094.1 coordinate 4,295, forward strand.
ATATACTCCTGACGTTTGAAAATTCGATGGAAGGAAGCCGCTAAATCTACCATTCTTGATGTCTTCATCATTATCTGACATCTTAAAGGTGCCAATAGCTTGTTCTAATACAAGGTCTTTTTCTTCTACGCCGTCTTTTAGTAAAGCATAAAATACGGTGATCTCATCTCCGGCTTTCCATTTAGTTTTTAGTTTGCCGTCAACGTCATCTATATAAGCACTTGTTTTCGTGTCTACACCGGGTGATGCGTAGACCTGGAATGGGATACCCTTATCCTCTGGAGTAGTATTCTCCTGAGTAACCTCGTCTGTCAGGATAGTCGAATCGACAATCTCCTCAGTGCAATTCGTAAGGGCGAATACCGCTGTTAGCATCAGCCCAAATGTAAAAATGCGTTTCATAACTTTAAAATTTATTTGTTTATATTTTATTGTTTTCGTTTTCGTTTTGTCTTTCTCTCGTATTACTCTAACGAGTTAAGGTCTATCTGGAATGTGTACGAGTAGGTCTTTCCTGCCAGCCAGATTCCTGAGGTCACTTTTGTGAAGATCGATTTGGTGTCTCCGTTTACGTTCAGGTAATCGACTCTGAGTTTCAGAGGATTCTCTGTTGACAGTGTTCCTGGAAATACAAGAAGGTCTTCTATCAGGACTACTCCTTCGGGATCTGTCTGACTGCTTGAGGCGATCTCCCATCCTGTGTCGGCAACGTGGAACGGATCATCCTGTGTGGATCTGTCATTCGATGCTGCTATCCTTGTGCTTACATTGCTTGTGGTGCCGGTGAACTCAAGCGGAGCTCCGATTGAATTCAGCAGACCGTACACCGTCACACTTTGAACGTCAAATACTCTGTCTTCACCTGCAGGATCGTATGCTGCAATCGAGATGTTCAGTCTGGTGCAGATGTGCTCAAAGGTCAAAGAAACCTGGTTTGCATTCTCTGCTGAGTTGTCTTGAGTCGCAAATGCATACATCAGGTCAATCTGTGTGGAGCTCAGGTCAAAGACATTGCTTGGAAAGTTCAGGGTTAGCTTGTTTGTGTAGACCGGTAAAGAGCTCTCTGAGAATGTGACTCCGGAGGTGTGTGTACCTCTGATGCCATACTGAGTGAGTTCAGAGGCAGGGATTGCAGCGGCAAAGGTGTAGTAGCCTTTATACCAGTCTCTTTCAGGATTGTACTCCCATGCGTCATGGCTCTGGTTGAAGGCTCCGTCATTGTTCTTGTCCGTTGCAGTGACCGTCGTTCCTGTAGCACCGAAGACAGCTCCGTTCACTCCACTTGAATAATCTCCCATCCAATAGGTGTCGTCGTCAGGGCACTTGGTCCAGCTGCCCCACACTTTGAATCCGTTACCGAGAAGGTCACCGACACTGTTGACCGAACTCTTGGTCATGTCTGGCCACACGGGATCCTCAGCTGCTGTGAAGCTGATGACTCGTCCGCTTCCCTGCTGCTCTCCGGAAGACGGAGTGTCTGCACGCTCGCAGGAGCTGAGACAGATTATTGCCAGAGCTGCAAGAATTGATGACACACAATTCAGTGTATGTAAGTTATTCTTCATTCTTAGGGGGTATGAGACTGTGGTATTCTAGTAGTCGGCATACTCGAATACGCACACAGCCTTTGTTTTAGTATCCGGGAGGGCGATCAAGCCCGCCCGGACAATATTCATATAGTTACGACATTCTACATAAATGGAATGAGAGTGTAGATACCGTTGCCGTTTGGATAGATTGGCTTGCCATCAGCATCGGTTTCATCACTTGCTGCGAAGTGCTCTGTCCATTCCTCAACGCTAACCTCGAATTCAATCGATGAGGTTGAAACCTTGAAGATAAATGTGTATGATACACCTGGCTTGAACTCCCAACCATCAAGTGAGACTCTTGCAGTATGCTCGTCAGCATCAGTAAGCTGATAAACTACATCGATGTATGCACCTGGAAGTACATTCGCGCTGAAATTACCATCAGCGTCAGCATTTCTTGCCTGAGTTGAAGGCATAATCATCATGTAGCGGTTGCTGTCGTTTGTAAGGGTGTCGACAAGGACTTCTGTATTATTTCCGCCTTCGCCATCATTAGGATTGAGGTTAGTGTTGGTGGTGATGAGGCGGTTCTCAAAAATGTTAGTTGCTGTCTTACTACTTGTTGTTGAGAAGTAGTGGTCTTCAGACTGGAAGAATGTATAAGATTCTTCGCAAGCTCCACCCTCCGCTTCAGTAACAGGATCAATTACACCTTTCCCTTTAAGGTCAACCTTTCCTGTCTTTGGAAATTTACCATAAAGGGTAATGTCTTTGATGTCAATAACAACATCACCATCCTGGTTAGCAACCACCTGGAAACCTACTCTTGAAAGAAGGTGCTTGAAGTTGAGCTGTACAGGAGAAGCATTAGCGCTAGCATCAAGGCCCTGGTTAGGAACGAATGGAGTTACCATCAGGTCTTTCTGATCCTTTACAGCAGAAGGTACAGTGTAAGTGAATTTTGTATATGACTGACCTGCTGGATGACCAGCTTTGTCATTACCTGCAACATTCGGATCCTGCTCCCACTCAATGAGATTTTTTACGTTAAGTGCCCAAGCCGCAAATGCTAGTTTACGGCTGGTAGAGTAATCAGGCCAATAAACAACACCTGGGTAATCCCAATAGCCAGCTACATCTCCTTCACCTGCGACCCAGTTTACCTGCTTGTCCATATACGCTGAATTTGTTGCGATTCCAGAAACATCGACATCCATATCGGTTCCGTTGTAAATTTCTTCGCCTTCAACTGGAGCTTGAACAGTAGGCTCAACATAGTTGTGAAGGAAACCGTAAACCTGGAATCCACCTTCATCGTCTGTAAGAGACTGTTTCAAGTAATCCAAATCAGCAGACTCTGCCTTGGTTACAGGAGTTTTGCCGACATATGTGTCAAACTTTACTTCTCTACCACGGCCTGGAGCCTTGATAACTTCGCTCTTAGTACAGCCGATTGCGACTGCTGCAAGAGCAATTGAAAGAATAAATAATCTTTTCATATTTGCGTGATGTTAAAAATAATTCGACTATGCTTCAGGAGAGAGTGGGAGCTGCTCTGTTGGACCTACAGGATTACCCCAATTTTCTGTCATTTCAGCATCAAATACAATAGCTGAAGTAGAAACTTTAAGGATAAACTCGTAAGCGTAGCCCTGCTTGAACTCTAAGCTTGGAATCTCAACTTTTGCTGTACGCGGTTCATCTGATGTCAACTGATATTGTACTTCAATGTAAGCTTCAGATTTAGAAGCTGGCATTGTGCCAGGCATGATCATCATGTAACGCTTGTTAATTGCGCTTTCCACTCTTGCCTCAAAATCTTCCTGCTCTTCATCAGTATCTTGTACATATTTATCGGTATATGTAGCGCCTGACAAAATTACATTAGGATAGATCGGCTGAGCTGTTGTTGAACAAGATGTGCTGGCAATCTTGAAACAGTCATTACCCTCAAATAATACATACTCCTCTTCTAAGCCATCCTTATTTTCAAGATGTGGCAAACCATCCTCTCCTACATGCGTAATGTCAATTGTGGCAGTAGTTTTAAATTTGCCACAAAGCTTAATGCTTCTGATAGCGATATCAACTCCTGCAGTTGCATCGCTAGACATGATCTTAAATCCAACTCTCGAAAGAAGGTGTTTGAAGTTAAGGGATACATTGCCTGTGCTCAGACCTGTCTGGTAAGGTGCAACAATGAGATCCACCTGCTCAGAAACTTTTTCTTTAACATTGAAAGTGTATTCTACTAACGAGCCGCTGTTTGAAAGCAAGCAGCCTCCTTCTGAAGCATTCAGACCAAATGCTGCGAATGCAAGCTTTGATCCTTCTGGCCAGTATGTAACCTTATCATACTCCCATTTATCAGCTTCCCACCATACTTCCTCATTCATATATGGAGATGTAAATGTGGTTGGCTCTGCATCGTTAGCCCCGTGAAGGAAAGCGTACACCTGAAAACCACCACTGTAGAGGTCTGATGTTCTAGCAGTTTTCAAGAACTTCAAATCTGAGTTTGCAGCTTTTGTTATTGGAGCTTTACCAAGATAAGGTTCAAATGAGATCGGACCAGACTGTGACTGCGGAGTTTCAATAAGACCGCTTTTAGTACAACCTGCTGCAACAGCTACGGCCATTACAATTAAGAATAAATATTTTTTCATAATATATGTTATTTACAATTGTGAGACATTAATTATTCTGTTGGAACGAGATTGTTCACTCCGTCGCCATTAGGATAGATTACATTTCCATCGTCATCTTTCTCAGGATTTCCATCTTCGTCTACTGCTGGTGCAAAATAATCCGACCAGTCGTTCACGTTTACAGTAAATCCTACAGCTGATGTAGAGATCTTAAGAACAAACTCATATGCTTTTCCGCCAACGAACTCCCAGTTGGTGCCTGTCGCTGTTCCATCAGTTGTAAGCCAAATTGTAGCGCTTTCTTCCTTACCTTCTGTAAGTTCATAAACGACTTCAATATGAGGCGTAGTTTTAGTACCAGTTGTAAGATCAGCTACAGTGCCAGGCATTATCATTAAATACCTATTAGCATCGCTTGCATTTGTATCTGCAGTTGGGTCGGTTTGCATATCACCAGCCGTAAACTCTGTGTTTACGAAAACAGGCTGTGCGGTTTTTGCACTCTTACATACAAAACCTGCATATGTATCGCTTCCGTTTGTTCCTTTGCTGTAGCTGTGGTCAAAGAGTGAGTATGAGCTAACTGTACTTGTTGTACTAGCAGAAGATATACTAGGAGTATCCGTCAAAAGATTAACTTTACCAGAGTTCTTGAACGTACCATGAAGTGTGATGTTCTTAATGGTAATATTAACATTATTGTCATTGTTAGCGACAACACTGAATCCTACTTTAGAGAGCACGTGCTTGAAATCGAATGTAACTTTATCAGCTTTTGCCTTATTGATAAATGCTTTTGCAACAAGCAAGTCCTCCTGCTCTGCTACATTGTCAGGAACATAATATGTAAATTCTGTATATGAACCTTCTGTTAGTGAAATGAGGTCTGTGTTTGAAACGCTATTAACTGTCGCTTTTTTAGATGCATTTCTTCCATAAGCGACAAAGTCCATAGTTCCTTCTGCTGGCCAATAAGCGATACCAGTATATGACCAAAAAGGATTCGTAAGAGTGGCGCCTTCATCATCTGTGGTTTTCCAGGTTACATCTTTGTCAAGGTAAGGTTCTGCTAATGCATCATGTACAAAACCTGTAACATGAAAGCCAGAAGTCTTAAGACCACCTAAATCTGTAATTGTTGCTTTTGTTAAAGGAGCCTTTCCTGTGTAAGGCTCAAATTCAATTGGCGTTTCGAAAGACGGAGCAGTCTCCAAAACACTGCTCTTTGTACAGCCGACTACGACTGCAGCGAGCATCATTGCTGAGAAGAAAAATCTTTTCATAATAGTTGATTTAGTTATTTTGTTATTTACTTATATTCTTAGTTTTTAGGGTATGATGGGTCGTTGATTTCTCCACCACCTGTTCCTTCTTCCCAATCGATGATAGGATCGTCTGATTTAGGAGTTGTGAACTGGATTACAGGACTATAGCCTGTCTTACCCGCTGAATTGGTTGTATATGCCTGAACGTAATATGTGGTTTCAGTGCTAAGGGCAGTCGTAGCA
>CANBDZ010000095.1 GCA_947367375.1 uncultured Bacteroidales bacterium
CAATGATTTCATATATTCGATACCATCCAAGATCCATGCTGGCATATTGAAAACGCTGAATTCTTTTACCTTATATGTCGCTCCTTCATACACTGGAGTGTTGACACCTGCGATTTTCTTGACGCTGAATTTCACGTCATCCACGCTGATGAGGTCAGGTTTGAACTCGCCCCATAAGCGTAAGATATCGCCGGATTGTTGCAAGATATTCTCGAGTTTCTCGTCAAACTCCTCGACTTTTTCTTTCGAGCGTTTCACCTCGAGACGCAAGGCAGACTCCTTACTTTTGATGGTAGGGAGAGTGCGCACGCGTATCTTCAACTGTTTCTCCAGTTGTTGAAGCGATGTCTTGTTATATTGAAATTTTATAGCCACGATTATTAAATTATGAATTTTGAATTATGAATTATGAATGCAAGCACAACGCGTATCCTTTATATATAGGCTATCCGTGAAGGAAAGAATTCAGAACTCATAATTCAGAATTGAAAAATCAATTTTCTTTCGGCCAATACTGCTCTACCAACTCACGCTTGATGTTAACCTCCTCGGGTTGGAAGTACTTGCCAAACAAGCCCCAGGTTACGTCGAGCATCTCGGTGGTGTTGAGGTTCACGTCGATAGCCAAGAGCTGGTTTGAGTAGTCCTTAGCGAAGTCGAGTGTACGCTCATCGTAGTCGGTGAGGTCGAAACCGTTCTCCATCTTTGTCTTTGCGTTTGCGGCATCGGCATAGAGACGCACGGCTGCATTCATCACCTGTGGATGGTCCTTACGTGTCTTCTTGCCGGCAACAAGCTGCTTCAGACGTGAGAGTGAACGGAATGGGTCAACGACAACTTTACCGATGTCGCTGTCGCGACGAAGGAACAGCTGACCCTCGGTGATGTAACCGGTATTATCGGGCACAGCGTGTGTGATGTCACCACCTGAGAGGGTTGTCACCGCAATGATGGTGATTGAACCACCGGCCGGGAACTGAACGGCCTTCTCATAGATTTTTGCAAGGTCTGAATAGAGCGAACCGGGCATAGAGTCCTTTGAAGGAATCTGGTCCATACGGTTCGACACGATTGAGAGCGCATCGGCGTAGAGGGTCATGTCGGTGAGGAGCACGAGCACCTTCTCGTTCTTCTCCACAGCGAAGTACTCTGCTGCAGAAAGCGCCATATCAGGGATGAGGAGTCGCTCTACAGGCGGCTGCTCTGTTGTGTTTACGAATGAGATGATCTTGTCGAGAGCACCTGCAGCCTCAAACTCATGCTTGAAGTAGAGGTAGTCGTCGTTTGTAAGACCCATACCGCCGAGGATGATCTTGTCAACATCTGCACGGAGTGCTACCTGCGCCATTACATTATTATATGGCTGGTCAGGGTCTGCGAAGAAAGGAATCTTCTGTCCTGACACGAGGGTGTTGTTGAGGTCGATACCTGCGATACCGGTAGGGATGATCTGCGAAGGCTGTTTTCTCTTATATGGGTTAACTGACGGACCACCGATCTCGACTGTCTGTCCTTCAACTGCCGGACCGCCGTCGATAGGCTCGCCATATGCGTTGAAGAAGCGACCTGCAAGCTCGTCGCTTACGTTGAGGGTAGGGGCACCGCCGAGGAATACAACCTCTGCGTTGGTAGGGATGCCCTCGGTACCAGAGAAGATCTGGAGTGTCACGAGTTCTCCCTTGGTCTTAACCACCTGAGCAAGGCGGCCGTCTACGAGAGCGAGCTCGTCGTTTGATACACCTGTCGCCTTAAGCGATACTGTCGCCTTTGTGATGGCCTCCAGCTGTGTATATGTTTTCTGAAATGCCTTATTTGCCATTGCTTAGAAGATTATTGAGTTTTTCCTGATATTCGTAGAATCTTTCGCTCTTGAACTCAGAGTAGTTCATCTGTCTGAGTGCGTTGATGAGCTCCTTGAAGAAGTTGCGGCACTCCTCGAAATCCTCGAATGTGAAGTCACGTTCGCAGATGCCCATCACGAGGTCGAGCATATATTTCTGTCTTTCAAGCGGACAGAGGGCGTCGATGTCGTCGAATGCGTCCTGCTGGAGGATGACGAAGTCGAGAAGCTCTGACTTCCAGAACACCTCGTGGTAGCTCATAGGCACACCGTCGTCACCGAGTATGTTGATCTGGTCATTAGCCTCTTTACCCTTGCGCACGATGTTCTTTGCGCGCTCCACCATCTCTACCCAACCTGGCATGATGGTTTCGTTGAGGTACTCGCGGATCTCCGGATACTCGAGGTATTTTGAATATGAGTCGATAGGGTTGACAGCAGGGTAGCGCTTCTGGTCTGCACGGTTCTGCTCGAGAGCGTAGAAGCAGCGGGCTGCCTTCTTAGTAGACTCTGTCACAGGCTCCTTGAGGTTACCACCGGCTGGAGATACGGTTCCGATGAATGTAACCGCTCCTGTCTGACCGTTGTTGAGGATGACCATTCCGGCACGTGCGTAGAAGTTTGAGATGATGGCTGAAAGGTCCACAGGGAATGCGTCTGCTCCTGGGAGCTCCTCCATACGGTTAGACATCTCTCGGAGAGCCTGAGCCCAACGTGAAGTCGAGTCTGCGAGGAGAAGGACCTTCATACCCATTGCGCGGTAGTACTCGCAGATTGTCATCGCTGTGTAAACCGATGCCTCACGAGCTGCTACTGGCATGTTTGAAGTGTTACAGATGATGGTTGTACGCTCCATAAGGTGACGTCCTGTGTGTGGGTCGATGAGTTCTGGGAACTCTGCGAAGATTTCCACAACCTCGTTTGCACGCTCACCGCAGGCTGCCATCACGATAACGTCAGCATCTCCCTGCTTTGCGATCGCGTGCTGAAGCACGGTCTTGCCGCAACCGAATGGTCCTGGGATGAAGCCTGTACCGCCTTCTGCGATAGGGTTAAGAGTGTCGATTGCACGAACACCTGTCTCCATGATCTTTGATGGTCTTGGCTTGTCCTTGTAACCCTTGACAGCCACCTTTACAGGCCACTTCTGCCACATTGTTACATTTACGTCTTCGCCTTCTGCGTTTGTGAGGACTGCAACCACCTTGTCGATGTTGTACTGTCCTGCTTCAACCACTGACTTCACAGTGTACTCGCCCTTGAATGCGAACGGAACCATGATCTTGTGAGGAAGCCATCCTTCCTTCACTTCACCGAGCCAGTCAGCTGCGACTACCTTGTCGCCTGGCTTTGCAATCGGTGTGAAATCCCAGAGTTTCTCGTGGTTGAGAGGGTCGGTGTACTCACCTTTCTTAAGGAATACGCCTGTCATTGTGGTGAGGTCGTTCTGAAGACCGTCGTAGCTGCTTGAGAGGAGGCCTGGACCGAGGGTTGCCTCGAGCATTCTGTCCTCGAACTCCACTACGTCACCGTTCTTGAGTCCACGGGTGCTTTCGAACACCTGTACTGCAGCGTTCTTACCGTTCACCTTGATGACCTCGGCCATAAGCTTTGTGTCACCTACGGTGATGAAGCAGATCTCATTCTGCGACACCGGTCCGTTGGCCTCTACAGTCACAAGGTTTGAAACGATACCCGTAACTTTTCCAGTTGTTTTCATATAGATAATTGGTATTTGTTTTATTCTGTGTAATCTACTCCTTTGAATGTGCCGCGAATCTCGTCAACAAGCTTCTTGAACATTGCGCGTCCTGTCTCCTCGTCGAGGATGAGCCATCTGCGGATGATCATCATCTTCACCATCACTCCGAGGATCTTGTCGAAGTTAAGGTAGTCAAAGAGCGTCAGTTCGTCGATCTTGTCCCAGTAGAGGTCATCGATGCCTCTTTCTCTGGCGAGGATGTCGTGGCCTTCAAGGATGCTCTGCAATTTTGCAGACTCCTTGAATTCCGGTTCCTCCGGTTCAAGGCCGGTCTCTTCTGCCTCAGGGTCTCTGAGAGAGAGGACGTCCTTTTCAGGATCTCTTCCCAGGGCCTGGTTCAGGTACCTTACCTTCTGGTTGCGCACGTTGAGGTCGAACTGGAAGAACTCCCTGATGAATCCGAGCCTGTGTGCCAACGCCTCCTTGTAGAGCTCAAGGTTGATCTGATCCTTGTCGAATCCCTTCACGATGAAGTCGAGGACCTTGTTGTCCTTCTCGGACAAAAGCTCTCTGACCTGATCCAGGTACTCGTCAAGGCTCTTCTCTCCCTGTCTCCAGTCCGGAGTGAAGTCGGGAAGACCTGCTATTATGTATACGTAGTTGTTCATTATCCGAAGAGGAGTTTCTTGGTAGTTGGTCTTAAGTACTCAGAGATGAGCTGGTTGAATGTCTCCTCAGTGAAGCTGATGAAGTAGCTGCCCTCCTTAGGACCGATCTTGAAGCCGCCTGAAACCTTCTTTGAGAAAGAAGCCTCTACGCCAGCGTTGAGGATTGTTGCGAGCTCCTTAGTCACGAATGGCTCAAGGTCCTTCTTGAGGCTCTCCGGGAGGATGAGCGCGAGCTCAACCGGTCCGTCAGTAGTGAACTTCTCAGCTACAGCCTTGATGATCTCCTTGATGAAGTCAGGTGTAGAGAGAGCCTTCTTCACAGCCTCGTCAGTCATCTTGCCCACGATGAGTGTCTCGATGTCCTTTCTTGTAGCTGCGATGCTCTGGCTAGCCGCCATCTTCACGTCTGAAGCAGTCTTAGTCTTGACCTCCTCAGCCTGTTTCTGTGCTGCAGCAAGAATCTGCGCTGCCTCTGCCTGGGCCTTGGCAACGATCTCCTCAGCCTGTGCCTTTGCTTTAGCAAGAATTTCTTCGCCTTCCTGCTTGCCTTTTGACAGTCCCTCATTGTAGAGTTTGTCTGTCAATTCCTGCAATTTGTTCTGCATAGTGTAATAAAGTTATATGTGATTATATTTTATATTCTCAATCTTGCAAAAATAATAATAATAAGCCGAGAAAACAATCAATTTTTAATCAAATATCAAATCTTTCCTTAATAATTGTAGTATTGGGAAATATTAGGCATGTCAGCTAAAATCAATACTCACTCATCAAAATCACACAGGGGTGATTTGTTGGCACCCCCGTGAGTGCCAATGTGCCCTGTAGACACTTGTGAGCTGGGTTATCACTCATAGGGGTCGGTTGAAAATACCCCCGTGAGTGAATTCCTTTCGGGTTATCTAGGCAATATAGTTCTAGTGAACTTCAAGCGTACTATCTTCACTAGAACTGCTTGGTAATGTGAATGAATATTAATATTTGATGTATCCGACGCAATTGAATGGCGTCATGTAAGCGACAGAGGTCCATGCACCTGTGGCACTGTTGGTGCCGGATGTCGGTGCCCACCAGGTGGTACGGATATATTTAGCTCCGTACGGGACTTCCACTTCTTGTCTGTCGTATGTATAAGTGGCTGTGCTGGAAAGATGATATTAAATCCATAAAAATCAATATTTTATTACATTGACGGGATGTCAACGTTAATTTTTTATGTATCTTTGGAAAATCACATTTACTTAAAACCGTATAACTATGGGAATTAAATTCTATTCAAAAGCTGCATCGAGGCATTTTGCGATATGCCTTGTTGCATTGGGTGTTCTTTTGGGTATTTTGGTAGTCAACCAAGTCATCAAAGACAACACACTTCCAAGGAATCCGGAAACAGTAGAATTGGACAAACCGGCTACACTTACTGCCTGGGTTGATAATGAAGAAGTCGAAATAAAGCTTAAGCAAGGGGTTACTATAAAGATCCTCGGCATCAGGCCCGGACAGACAATGAACCCGGAAAAAGTGTGGGCGGAACTTGAGGACGGAACACGTGGTTATATTTCCTGCTTTGATTTCGATATCAAGTTTGAGGCCCAGCTGGATGGCAAGAAGGGCCTGAAGGAAGTTACCATCAAGGAACTTAAGGAACATGACCTGGTAGTTGAAGCCAAGGACGGCACAACTGAGGAGATATATTATGACGACGTATTCCCTCAGTGGCCGAGGAAATGGAATTTCAAGTACCTTACATCACAGACAGCGACTGCCTATATATCAAAGGCAAAGTTCGAGAAGAAGTTCATAGGTTCGGATCTGGAAAAGAATGACAAGAGGGTAATCCCAGCCCGTTACGTCGTCAACCGTGAAGGACAGACTTATGCCTTCTATCCGATGTGGGTGTTGGATCCGGACACCGGAATGAGATTTGAGCCGACAGTCATATACGACAAGGATGGCATTGCTCAGTCATACATTAAGGAAGATGAAGTGAAGAGGGCTAAATTCTTTGTCAAGATCTGGCCGTTGATTGGTCCTATTATGGACAACCCGGTAGCAAACAGTCTTATAGAAGCTTCGTTGTATGAGACCCTGCCTTCAGCCAAAGGTGACAAAGGTGGCATTGGAAAGATCCTGGCTTATGTGATCTTCGCGATCTATCTTGTTTTTGTCCTGCTTTGGTTCTATGCAACTCCTGCGATTCCGGTGCTGCTGATAGCGGTCCTGATGTACTATCCGAAATTATTCTATCCGCTCAGCAACAAGGCTCTCAGCATAATCGCAAGTGTGATTTCTATCGTATTTACCTATATCTGGGCTTCTCTTCTGCTGGCTTGGGGAATAATGTGGCTTTTCCTTATACCTCTGCCTTTCGCGATGCTTTTCATTCACAGTTTCGCTTGTGCACCTTTGTATCCATCTGCACCTTGCGGCAGATGTCTGAAATGTCGCAACATCGAGTCTATGGAATTTGTTGATTCGGTTTACAGCCGTGAATATCAGAAATGGATGCGTGAGACTGAATATGTCAAAAATCTGAACAAATTCCAGAAAAAGTGGACAACTTGGACTGATGTTACAAGAGTCTACTCAGACGGAAGCAGGACCACTACTGCGGAAAATGTCCAGCATCACACTCAGAACTACACTACAGACCTGTACGATGATTACAAAGTACTCTACAATGTAAAGGTCTATCAGAACAACTACGAGTGTCTGGCCTGCGGACAGCACGAACATAATTTCTCTGAACAATATATAGAGATTGACAGAGAATATATGGGAACCCATCAGGAAACCCACGCGGAATAAAAGTAAAGGGGGTGCTTTTTAAAAGCACTCCCTTAATATTTCTGTTATGTTCTTTGATCTTCCCATCGTGTAGAAGTGGACTGCCGGGGCACCGTGGGCGATGAGGTCTTTGCACTGGGCTGTGCACCATTCTGTGCCGATCTGGTAGATGGCTTCTTTGTTGTCTTTTGCCTTGTTGAGGGCTTCTGTCAGTTCGAGCGGAATGTCGAGGGAGAAGGCCTCCGGGAGGACGCTTATCTGGCGGTAGGTTGAGATCGGCTTGAGGCCTGGGATGATCGGAACTGTGATGCCGGCTGCACGGCATTTGTCCACGAAATCGTAGTAGACCTGGTTGTCGAAGAACATCTGTGTGATGATGTAGTCGGCGCCGGCGTCGACTTTCTTCTTGAGGTTGGCGATGTCGGTTTCGATGTTCGGTGCCTCGAAGTGCTTTTCGGGGTAGGCGCCGACGCCGATACAGAAGTACCTTTCGTCAGTTTCAAGACCCCTGCTTCTTCTGTAGGAGCTGCTGCCCTGGTAGCTGCGGATGCCTTCCACCAGTTCGCTTGCGTATCTGTAGCCGCCTGGAGTAGGGGAGAAACGCTTCTCTCCTGTCATGCTGTCGCCTCTGAGGGCAACGATGTTGTTTATTCCAAGGAAGGCCATATTGTCAAGCCTGCTCTGTATTTCCTCTACGGTGTTGCCGCCGCAGATGAGGTGGGGAACGACTTCTACGTCATATTCAGACATGATCGCAGCACATACGGTGGTCTCGCTGATGCGGTTGCGTACCATATGCCTGCTGAAGCTTCCGTCTGCTTCTTCCCTGAACTCGAATTCGTCCCTGTGGCTGGTGACGTTGATATATTTAGGCTTGAACTCCATGAATGGAGCGATGCTTTCAAGAAGCTCGTTCTTTGTGATACCTCTGAGCGGCGGAACTATTTCGATCGAAGGGAAGGCCTTCGTGCTTTGGGTCAGGATTTCGGATACTTTCATATTGTTTCGTTTTATACAGATGCCTCGACAAGCTCGGCATGACAATTTAATCCTCTCGGCATGACAATTTGATGCTCTTGGCATGACAAGGGTTGCAACAACTATTTGAGCAAGTGGCTGAGGAAGCGGCGTGCTGTCTGCTCGTCCATTCCTCTTCGGGCTGAGTAGTCATCGTACTGTTTCTGTGATATGCGTCTGATGTCAGGATACTTTGCGTCAGGATGCATGAATATCATGCCGCTGATGCAGGACTCCGGCTGCATTGCATAGCTCTCTGTGAGTTTGATCTCCAGCTTGGCTCCTTCCGGAAGCAGCTCGAATATGTCGCGCTTGAGACTGTGGTCAGGGCAGCTTGCATAGCCTGCTGCCGGCTTGATGAGTTTTGCACCTTCTTTCATCTGTTCTTTCAGACGGGCGTCAAGCCAGCATGATGCGGCTTCCGCAACGGTCAGACGTACTGTGCGACCTACAAGATCCTCGTACTTGTTGCTGCAAGCAGGACAGCAGCAGCCTTCTTCGTGTGCGTCATTCGCCTTCACGCTGATGCCAAACACTCCGAACGGAGATGTCTTTCCGCTGCCGGAAGGAATCACGAAGTCGCTGAGTGACAGCATATCTCCGCTTTCCTGTCTCATCATAGGGAGTCTTCTTTCACCTTCAGAAGTCTTGATGACTATGTCGTCTTTATCTGATGATGCGTTGTAGAACTGTACAGCCAGTCTGATCTTGAATGCCGCCAGGTCAAGCTCCGCTTCCGCATCTCTTCTGAGCTGCATGAGCTCAGCGACTTCCGGTACAGGACTGCCGTAACGAACTCCCCAGATCGCGTGCAGCATCTTCCAGTCGAAGTAAGGAAGAATTTCTGCAACCGGGATTTCCATGTAGCTGATGCTCTCAGGGAGGCTTTCCGAATAGGTCTCAGCAGCAAAACCTTCCGTCTTTATCTTCCATTCGACCTTTGTTTCCTTAGCCTGCTTTGACTGGTAAAGGCCTTGTATCTTGGCCTGTTCTTCGTGCTGTTCCTTCTCAAATGCTGTCTTGTCCATCATATATTTCTTTGCCATTACCGCAGCCGCAGAAGCGTCAGGGCCGTGGAATACGTGTCCATATAAAGGCGCGAGCTTCACTGCAGTGTGAAGAGCGGATGTTGTGGCTCCGCCGACCATCAGAGGAATGGACATTCCTCGTGCTGTCATCTCCCTGCATATCTCTTCCATCTGGTAGAGGGACGGTGTGATCAGGCCGCTGACTGCGATGATATCCGCACCGACCTTCTCAGCCTCGTCGAGGATGGTCTCCTTGTCGACCATCACGCCGAGGTCGCGGACATCGAAACCGTTGCAGGTGAGCACAATACCGGTGATATTCTTTCCGATGTCGTGCACATCTCCCTTGACAGTAGCGATCACCACTACAGGTCTGTCAGAAGAAGATTCCTTGTCGTCCATATATGGCTCGAGAATGCTAACTGCATCCTTCATTATCTTGGCTGACTTCACTACCTGAGGGAGGAACATCTTGCCTTCTCCGAAGAGGGCTCCGACTGCCTCCATACCCTGCATAAGAGGACCTTCGATGACTTTGAGAGCAGTTCCGTACTTCTCGAGGGCCTCTTTGAGGTCTGCCTCGAGGCCTTCTGACTTGCCTTTTATAAGGGCGTTTTTGAGACGGGCTTCAAGGGATCCCCGATCAGCTCGGTGATGACTGCCGTCAGGCAGAGCGTCTCCGGAAACAGCCTGGCCTGCCGCCTCTTCCTTCATT
>CANBDZ010000096.1 GCA_947367375.1 uncultured Bacteroidales bacterium
TGACTGCGATGCTGCCACCTTTCGATATCAATGGAAAGCAGTTGATAGTCAACCTGACAAAATCAGACGGCACTGTAGTTACTTCATCAGTATTCGGAAAAACCTTTGCATTAGGAAAGGCATATCGCAATGCTCCTAACTTCTCTGTGGCACCATCCATGGTTGATATTTCTGGTGATGCCGGAACCTTTGACATAAGAATCACAGCAGCCGGTTCAAGTTCATACTCTGTAACAACAGATGTGGATTGGCTGACAATATCGAATGCTCCAACCACCGGTTCTGCTACAGTGAAGATCAATGCTGCAAAGGGCACTACTAAAGAGAGAACAGGCCATGTTATCGTATCAGAGTCTGTAACCTACAAGGGTACAACAATAACCCTGCGAAACAAGATTGAGGTGACTCAAGATGTAGTTGGCATGGTTATCAGACCAGGTGATTGGGATGACTCTGGCGAAGATCTCGGTGGAGATGCAGAATAAATACTTTAAAGGCAAGACGATAGAAACCTATCCGATTGCCTTTTTAGTTATATGCCCATGCAAGCTGTCTTAAAAAGGTTGCTAGATATAAATATTTGCCAATTGAAGAAGAATCGCATATTTTTGTAGAAAGTCTAAAACGCATTTGTTATGTCGGATATTGAAAAAATAAGATTATTTGATAACCAGAAGATCAGAACTGTTTGGGTGGAAGAAGAGGAGGAATGGTACTTTTCTGTCAAGGATGTTGTCACAATATTGACAGAAACGACAAATGCCAAGGACTATATATCCAAAATGAGAAGAAGGGATGAGGAGCTATCCAAAGGGTGGGGACAAATTGTCCACCCCCTTACGGTTCAGACGGCAGGAGGACCTCAAAAAGAGAACTGCGCTACACTGGAAGGAATATTCCGTATTATCCAGTCTATCCCATCAAAGAAAGCGGAGCCGTTCAAGCAATGGATGGCATCGGTGGCTGCTGAGCGAATCAACCAGATGATTGATCCAGAACGAAGTATAGATCAGGCAATGGCTGATTACAGACGTCTTGGCTATTCTGAAGCTTGGATTACGCGTCGCATTAAAACTATAGAGATCCGTAAAGGTCTGACAGATGAATGGAAGCGAGGCGGTATCACAAAGGAGATTGATTTTGCAATGCTGACTGACTTGATGTCAAAGACCTGGAGTGGACTGACCACTAGGGAATACAAGAAGCATAAGGGATTGACAAAAGAAAACCTTCGTGATAATATGACGAATATGGAACTGCTTCTTAATGCCCTGGCAGAGGAAACTGCTACTGAAATCAGCAAGGAACGTAATCCTCAGGGATTGACAGAAAACGCAAGGATTGCCAAGGAGGGTGCAGATGTCGCAAAGGCCGCTCGTGAAGATGTGGAGAAACGTCTCGGAAGAAGCGTCGTTTCATCTGAGAAAGCCATAGACTACATTCAATCTCCCGAAGAGTTGCCTTTTGAAAAGCCAGACGAACAATAAAGGCATATTTTACAAAAATCTTCCGCAACCGATTCCCGTCCGGAGCACATGAACCCCTCTTGGAAGAAATTCCCAGAGGGGTTTTTGTTTGTGCTATACTCTAAAAAAGTTATATTTGCCCTATGGCAGACAAGCTCACCCCCATTCAGCGACATCATTGTATGTCCCGCATTCGCGGGAAGGACACCAGGCCGGAGGTTTTGGTGAGGCGGGGGCTGCATGCGAGAGGTTTCAGATTCAGGCTTCAGGACAGGAGGCTGCCGGGCAGGCCTGACATCACTTTGCCGAAATGGGGTGTCGCGATAATGGTGAACGGATGTTTCTGGCACGGGCACAAGGGGTGCAGATATGCAACAAAGCCTCAGACGAATCCTGAATTTTGGGAGGCCAAGATTGCTAGGAACAGGCATCGTGACGAGGTGACTGAAGCACATCTGGAGGCTTTGGGATGGACAGTCATCACCGTGTGGGAGTGCGAACTTAAGGGCCGGGAGGCTGCTGAGGCGAGGCTGGAGGCATTGGCTGAAGAGATTCGCCAGGCTGGAGAAAGGAGGCAGCAGTGGGAAAGCCAGAGAAAGATCAGCCGCCTGAATGCCAAGAAAGAAAGGGAGAAGTTGCTTGCCCGCCAAAAGGAACTTGAAGAAGAAATCAAACGAAAGTTCCCCATCCCGACAAGAATAAAAAACGAGTCCAAAAACGAATAACCCCATATGACCTTCCGTCATATCATATTATCCCTGACCCTGTGTCTGGCATTTTGCGCCCGCACCAACGCGCAGATGCCGGAGCGGCACAGCCTTGACTCGGACATTGCCGCTTTACGCAACAACTGGACGCCGGCGTTCGATTACAGCTATGACGACTACCTCCAGTACGCTCCGGCCGGAGTGATGCTTGGTCTGAAGATCAGCGGATATGAGGGCAGAAGCGAATGGGGCCGTATGTTGGCAAGCGACGCCTTTTCGGCAGCGATAATGGCAGGAACGGTGAATGGAATGAAATATTCCATAGCACGCATGCGACCTGACGGAAGTCGCCGCAACTCTTTCCCGTCCGGGCACACCGCAACCGCCTTCCTGACGGCAACAATGCTGCATAAGGAATATGGGTGGAAAGACCCGTGGCTGAGCATAGGCGGATATACCGCCGCGGCCGTTACCGGCCTGTCACGCATCCTCAACAACCGCCACTGGCTCACTGACGTGATCGCAGGTGCGGGCGTAGGAATAGGCTCAGTACACCTTGGTTACTATCTGACTGACAGAATCTTCGGGGACCGTCAGCTAAGCAGCGGTTACTACAGGACGGAGTCTTTCTACGACACATCGAAAAAGCATTACACAGCAGAACTGGTCTTCGGTCAGAGATTCATACTCGGAGCTGACGCATATACGGAATCAGGCGAACTGCCGATGAGAGGCGGAATGGCCGGAGTGTAGGCTGACATACCCCTGGCTCCCGGCAAAGGTCTGACCTGCAGAGCCTCTGCAAGTTCCCTCACCTACTCTTCATCCGAAGTCACCACCCTGTACTCCGTAATGGGCGGAGGATTCTACAACTTCAACTTCGCAAAGGTCATGGAATTCCAGCTCAAGGCAATGATCGGATATGCAAGCGAATATGCCGGATTGACATCCGGAAATATGGAGACCGCCGTCGGACCTGAAAGGTCCATCGGCTCGGGCATATGCCTCGGCGCTGGCGCCGGCCTCAGCATCATCATCGCGGACAACTTCAAGGTGAAGTTCTTCACAGAACTGGAGTCCGCCTCACTGGATCAGAACCTGCCTTGGCTCAACACGCTTGTAACAGGCTTCGGCACCGGCTGGTTCTGGTAACAAAGCCCCCCAAAAAAAGCCCGCCAAGGGCAATTGACCAAACACAGAACAAACTAAAAACCAACAAGATATGAAAACTTTCAACATCCTTTCAGCAGCCATCCTCCTTATGGTGGCTTCAGCCTGCTGCCAGACTCCGGCACAGAATGACGAGAACAATTCAGACGCAGTCATCGAGAACATAATGGCTCGCCGCAGCATCAGACAGTACAAGGACATCCCTGTAGGACGAGACACAATGAACGTAATCCTCGAATGTGGAATCAATGCACCTAACGGCCAGAACAGACAGTCCTGGGAAGTCCGTGTGGTGGATAATCCGGCACTCATGGATGAGATTAAGGAAGCTATGGCTCAGGGCCATCCTGACATGAATCCGAAAGCCGTTAAGGGATGTTTCAGAGACGCACCGGTTATGGTGTTCATAGCACGCGATCCTTCATATGACTTCTCAGCATACGACTGCGGCCT
This sequence comes from uncultured Bacteroidales bacterium, assembly GCA_947367375.1. Classification (GTDB taxonomy): domain Bacteria; phylum Bacteroidota; class Bacteroidia; order Bacteroidales; family UBA932; genus Cryptobacteroides. The sequence continues at coordinate 3,797 of CANBDZ010000096.1, forward strand.
CCTCGCTGAAAACATGATGCTTTCAGCCTGGTCTCTCGGAGTAGGCTCTATCTGCCTCGGCAGCCCTGTAAGATTCCTCAAAGACAACGACGTCTGCAAGCCGTACCTTGAAAAGCTCGGCTTCAGCGAGGGATACGAACTCTGCCTCTGCATCGGCTTCGGTTACGCAGATGAAGCACCTGCAGCAAAACCACGCAACGCAGAAAAAATAAAGTTCGTAGAACTCTGATCTTAGAACGGGAAGAAGAGCGGAAGTACAAAGACCATCACGACTCCCATAAGGATCTGGAGCGGAAGGCCGACCTTCACATAATCCATAAAGGTATACTGTCCGGCTGACATCACGAGGGCGTTAGGCGGTGTCGAGAACGGTGACGCAAAGCACATACTTGCTGCGACTGTCACCGCAAACATAAACGGCACCGGACTGACGCCTATCTGCATAGCACACTGGAGTGCGATAGGAGCCATAAGAACGGCTGTAACTGTGTTGCTGATGAATATGGTCATCACAGATGTCGCCGCATAGATACCTGCAAGGAGAAGACGCGGACCACTCGCTCCGAGACCGGTAACGATAGCGCCTGAAATCATCTCTGACACACCTGTCTTCTCGAGAGCTATAGACATCGGAAGCATAGCTGCAAACAGCACGATAGTCTGCCAGTTGATAGTCTTATAGGCTGCCTCAACACTGCGGACACAACCTGTAATCACCATCAGGACAGCCGCAAGAAGCACTGAAGTCACAGGAGCCACAGGAATGCTGTCCACAACCATCATCACGATCATTGCGATCATAATGGCTGCCGCTATTGGAGCCTTGTAGTCCAAGGTCACCTTTGCAGCCTCCTGAAGAGGCTCACCCAGAACGACCCAGTTTGTAGACTCGTTCTTCATACGGGCGATATCCTTCCATGCACCCTGCACCAAAAGCACATCTCCGTCGTGCATCTTCACCTCTCCGAGATCATTCAGGATGTACTCTTTCTTTCTTCTGATACCAAGCACATTGACGCTGAACTTGCTGCGGAAGCCTGCGTCAACGATGGTACGGTTGATCATCGACGAAGAAGGCATTATGAGGATCTCAGCAACACCTATGTCAAAGAAGTCGAGGGATGCATTTGAAGAGCTGCCGTCGATCTCGTCTGTATGATTGTCCAGAAGGCGGAGAGTGTAGTCCTCAGCAAACTTTGCAATCATCTCAGGATCACCTGAAAGATAAAGGACATCATTCTGCTTCAACATAAGATCCGGCGACGCAAGTTGCTGATTCACAGTGCGTACAAACCTGTTCTGACCGGTACTGCGTCTGAGTTCGAGGACATTGATTCCATACTCTCTGTAGATGTTAAGATCCACTACAGTCTGACCGATAGCCTTTGAATCGTGACTCTTGATATGTACACGGAAAAGGTTATCCGACACACCGTACTCCTTTACAAGTTCCTTAAGGGACTTGCCAGAATTCTTTCCGTCCTTCACCTTCTCCTTTGATGTCAGCATCTTTGTGGCAGGAAGGAGGTAGAGAATACCCACTACCAGAGTCACAAGACCTACAGGAAGGAATGAGAAGAAGCCGAGCGGCTCGAAGCCTGCTGAGGCGAGGGTGTCGCTGACGATAAGGTTGGGCGGCGTACCGATAAGGGTCATCATACCTCCCATGCTGCTGGCGAAAGCCAGAGGCATAAGAAGACGGCGTGAAGAGGTGCCGGCAGCTGCTGCCATACTCACAACGATAGGAAGCATCAGGGCCACAGTACCCGTGTTGCTGACAAACATTCCGATCGCCGAAGTGACTATCATGACGAGCAGGAACAGACGGAGTTCACTGTTTCCCGCAAGTGTCATCACCTTACTGCCTATCATCTTCGCAAGACCGGTCTGGAATATACCGCCTCCGACGATGAAAAGGCCAACCATCATTATCACAGTCGTGTTTGAGAAGCCCGACAAAGCCTCGGTCGGGTTCAGGACCTGGCACAGAAGAAGGGCCAGAAGGGCACATATCGCCACAAGGTCAGAACGGACCTTGCCGCTGACAAACAATATGGCCGAAATCAATAATATTACAAGAGTCGCTATCATATCTGTTTATAAAAGGGGTGCAAAGATATAAAAAATGAAAGCACTATGCCTTCAACGGCACTGACAATGTGTTTTTTACCTCTCCGATCACGAATATACTGTGGAGCGAACCGATACATTCCAGATCACCGAGGGTTCCCAGGACAAAATTCTGATAATCCTGCATGTTTCGGGCATATATCTTCAGCTGATAGTCATAATCGCCCGAAGTGTTGAAACACTCCACGACCTCCTCTATATCCGCTATCACTGAAACAAACTGCTTGCTGAATTCCTTGCTGTGATGCTTCAGGCGCACGTTGCACAGGACCATAAGGCCGTTTCCGGCCTTGATAGGGTCCACTACGGCGATATATTTCTTTATATATCCTTCTCTTTCAAGACGTTTCTGCCTCTCGAACACGGGTGAGGGCGAAAGATTCACCTTCGCCGCGAGCTCCTTTGTCGTCAGCTTCGCGTCCTTCTGCAGTTCACGCAGAATCAAGATGTCGGTACGATCCAGAATTTCCATATTTACAATCCAAAAAGAAAGAGTTTTGCAGAATAATATTCTGTATTTTATCTCATTTTAAGCAAATATAGAATATTTTTCCGAAATATTCAGAAAGGTTGCATATATTGTTCCAATATATCATCTTTGCAGCCCGATTCCCCGATAAAAATACTATCTTTGCACGTTTTTTTCACGATTTTCAGAATCGGATAACCGATTGATTATGATAAGGAAGGAATATATACACAACGATATTTTTGAGTTCGAGGCAGGTGGAAGCGTCGAAGGGCTGAAAGTGGTCTATCACTGCTCTGAGCGTCCTTGGCAGGAGGCAGACGAGAGAAAGGTGATCTGGATCTGCCACGCGCTCACCGCAAACTCGGACGCAGAGGACTGGTGGCCTGAACTCGTAGGACCTGGAAAACTCTTCGACACAGAGAAGTACTTTGTGGTCTGTGCCAATATGCTTGGCTCAGCCTACGGCTCTTCAGGCCCTTCAAGCACAGACCCGAAGACAGGAAAACCGTACTACTTCGATTTTCCTAAGATCACAGTGCGCGACATCGTGCGTGCCAACTCTCTTGTACGCAAGCATCTGGGCATCGACAAGATAGACTTCATGGTGGGCGGATCCATCGGAGGATTCCAGTCTGTAGAGTGGTCTATCATGGAGCCAGAGGTGATCAAAAGAGCTGTCTACATCGCATGTGGCGTAAGAGTGACCCCTTGGCTGACAGCATATAACGAGTCTATGAGAATGGCCCTTGAGACTGACCCTACATTCCGTGAGTGCGCAAGCCTCAAAGGAGGAGAGAACGGTCTGCGATGTGCACGAAGCATTGCCCTTATCTCATACAGAAGTTACGAAGGCTACAACGCAACCCAGTGGGAGAAGGATGAGGACTGCATGTTTGCAGACAGGGCCGGATCTTACCAGAGGTACCAGGGAAAGAAGCTCTCAGACCGTTTTGACGCATATTCCTACTACTATCTTTGCGGATCAGTGGACAGCAACAACGTCGGCAGAGGACGCGGAGGAGTAGAGAAAGCTTTGGGAACTATCAGGACAGAATGTACTGTGGTCGGTATCGACAGCGACAGACTGTTCCCTGTGGAGGAGCAGAGGTTCATCGCTTCATGCATCCCGGGAGCGACCTACCACAAGATCACATCGAAGTTCGGCCATGACGGCTTCCTCCTTGAAAACGACCAGCTTACAGCAATCATTGAACCATTATTACCATAACACTATATGCAGGTATTGAAATTCGGCGGCTCATCAGTAGCGAACGCCCAGAACATGTCTAAGGTAGTGGACATCGTAGCCAATGCAGTAGACCGTGACAGAACTATTCTTGTAGCATCTGCCATCAGCGGATGCACAGACACATTGATACAGATCGGAACCCTTGCATCTCAGCGCGACGAGGCTTACAAGGCCCTCATCGACGAGCTCCAGGAGAGACACCACACCGTGATCAGAGAATTCCTTCCTCGCGAGAAGCAGGAGGACTCCATCGAGGTGTGCGACTCGCTCTTTGACTCGCTCAGAAGCATCGCGCAGGGAGTTTTCCTCCTCGGAGAGCTCTCCCCTGCCAGCCTTGACGCCATCCAGGGATTCGGCGAACTCTGGTCGACCAAGATTCTTGCGACAAAACTCGCATCGATAGGCATTTCCACAAAGTGGATTGACTCACGACAGATCATCCGCACCTATGCCAAGGGAGACAAGAACGTAGTGGACATCCAGAAGACATATTCACGAGTGAATGCGATGGTAGAGAACAACCCCATCACCCAGCTCTTCGTTCTTCCGGGCTTCATCGCATCTGACAAGCAGGGACGTACCACAACTCTCGGCCGTGGCGGTTCTGACTACACTGCGTCGTTATATGCCGTAGGCTGCAAGGCCCGTATCCTCGAGATATGGACAGACGTACCGGGAATGATGACGTCAAATCCGAAGGTCGTACCTACCGCACGCACAATCAGCAATATATCATATAAAGCGGCACTCGAGCTCTCGCACTTCGGAGCTAAGGTGATATATCCACCGACAATCCAGCCGGTGGTGGCCGAAGGCATTCCTATATATGTAAAGAACACCTTCGATCCTGAGGCACATGGTACCCTCATCGAGAAGAACCCTCCGCGCAGGAAGGATCCGGTGATCGGTATCTCGAACTCCGACAACATCGCCCTCCTCTCACTCGAGGGAAGCGGCATGGTCGGCATCCCAGGCTTCTCAAGCCGTCTTTTCGAGACCTTGAGCCAGAACGACATCAACATCATCCTCATCACTCAGGCTTCATCTGTACACACTATGTGTATCGCAGTTTCTGAGCAGGATGCCGAGAAGGCACGCGAAGCGGCTGACAGATGCTTTGCCTACGAGATCTCTCTCGGCAAGCTCAACCCGCTCAAGGTGGAGAAGGGCTTCTCTATCGTCTGTCTTGTAGGTGATGACGTGCTCAACCAGAGCGGAGCGACAGGAAAGATGCTTGCGGCCCTCGGACGCAACAGCATTCCTGTACGCGCAACAGCACAGGGTTCTTCGGAAAGAAACATCTCTGCAATCATATCATCCAAGGATGCAGACAGCGAAAGGCTTGGATACATGTACCTTCACGGAGATTTCCTGTGGAATGCATCCAATGCCATAAGCGGATACAAGGAAACAAGGTTCTGGAATCTGATCCCTTATGTCCACACAGGCTTCTTCCGTTCATACGGCACTGACGGATCGGAGTTTACCGACAACGAATTTGCAATGGGCGCCGGTCTTCTCCACAACCTGCGACTTACCGACAGGCTTGACATCATGATCGACATGAGGGCTACAGTCGTAAACGGCAGCATCCATAATTCATCAGGAGCAGTTGTACTCCCATCGGTAACAGCAGGTGTGGCATATGACCTTGGATGGCCGAATTTCGTACGTACTTCTACCATCGTCGGAGCAATTGAAGCTGTAAATGCCGAAAAGACCGTGATACTTGAAACAGCGATTGCGGCACTTGAGGTAGCAAACGCATCACTTGAAGCCGAAAACATGAATCTCATGAAGAAGAACAGCGAGCTGAAGAAGACTGTCAAGGTAATGGAGGCACAAGAAACCGTCTATGAGATTTCATACGAGCAGATGCAGCCTTTGACTGTATACTTCATGATTGGCAGGGCTACACTTGAAGATCTTGAACTTCAGCATCTTGACTTCTACGCAAGGCATATAATCGAGAAAGTGAACATGAATCCGAATGCAGAAATCATCGTGATGGGATCAGCTGACAGCAACACAGGAACAGCAAAGAGGAACCATTTCCTGAGTGAAGCCAGAGG
>CANBDZ010000097.1 GCA_947367375.1 uncultured Bacteroidales bacterium
TCACGCACTTATGAGAAGCCATTATGCCACCGACAGTGCAGAGATAGTATGTGATCTTGATTTATAGAGGAAATATAATAAACAGTTTTGAGTGAACGGACATTTTTGATACATTTGCACAAAAATCAAGCAAAATGAGGATAAAGAACGGATTTGTCCTGCGCGAAATGTGCGGCGAAAACATAATTACGGCTGAGGGAATCGAGAATGTCAGGTTTGACAAGCTCATTTCGCTCAATGCCACTGCCGCATATCTCTGGAACGAGCTCGTGGGCAAGGAATTCACCATAGAGGAAATGGCGGACCTCCTTGTGAACCGCTATGAGATCAGCAAGGAGGTCGCGTCTAAGGATTCCGCAAGACTGGCCGAGGCCTGGATCAATGCGGGTGTCGCAGAATAACTATCTGAGTTTTCCCGAATAATTCACATCAAACATCCAGAACGGATCGAAGGTTGCGTCAATGACTACCGCAGCCTCAAGCCTTGTCATCACTCTAGAAGGATTATAGTCCTTCAGTCCGAGTGATTCCCACCACTGCTCATCGGTCATTCCTCCGGCGTGGAGGTAGCCTCTCAACTGTTCGAGCAGCCCAAGCATATCACCGATTTTCAACTCGCCCTTACCGAAGTTCAAAGGTACAGGGCTGAAGTCTGACGCATATATATCCTCTGCTCTGAGCGGATCTTCTGCACGGAACCAGGTCTGGTTGGCCCATCCTTCCTGTCTTCCCTCTCCTCTCAGGATGCCTGTCACACCGATTCTCTGAAGCACCTTGAAATGCCTGTGCTCCTTTGGAAGATCGAGGAACGGCATAAGGTAACCACCTGACTTGAGGATAGCCTGCTGCACTTTACGCACCTTGACAGATGACACCGGCTTACCCTCGTTGCGGGCGATTGCAGCCAGGGCGCCTGCCGCCTGGCCGAGCTGCATGACCACAGGCTGGAGACGTGTAGCACCGTTTATAAGATTGGAAACAGACACTGATTTCTCTGTCACTATGAGATTCTCCACATCCTTCGGAAGCATGACTCCCATAGGCACGCTGAATGACGGGATCGGGTAGAATTCCAGATCCGGAAGCGTCTGCCATGACGGGTGGCGGAAGTGGTGGTGATCCACAGGATAGTCGCCGACAGCGATGGCTGTTCTGTAATATGGAAGTTCGTACTCATATGGAGAAGCTGCCGCATCAAGGGTCAGGAAGGCCTTGCCGGCTATTCTTCTTGACTCTCTGTGATAAGGGAAGAACGGAAGTCCGTCTTCTGTAGGGAACTCATCATCGGCGATGCCGAGATTCTTCATTCCCAGTTCTGTCTGGATGAAGTAGAGGAAGCAGAGGGTGAAGTTCTTCGCCTTCGCATAGGACTCTTCCCTCTCGCGAGGGGTCATCTCTATAGTGTTCGCATAATAATCATTTCCGTATATAGGCCAGTTGATCATATACTTTCCGCCCGGAAGTTTTCCGTAAGAAATCATCATCTGCGGAGACCAGAGAGTCTGGCCGGTTTCAAGAGGAGTGACGGTCAGAGGGTTGTCGCACGAATTAGCAAACACCTGAGGGTCATAGCCTTCCGGTTTCTCTATAGTCATATCGGCATCAGGGCCATAGTCCTTGAGAACTGCCACATAGGTAAGGTCCTGGATGATGTCATTTGCTGTCTCAGGGGCAATGGACTCCCCTGTCTGAGACGCAGCGTCCATTCCTATGCTGTACTCCACTCCGCAGGCCTTGGCGACGTCACCGAGTTCGGTGGCGTCGATAAGCACGTCGGCTGTGACTATATATTTCTTTCCTTCCTTATCCTTGATCTTTACTTTCCAAAGGTCCTCCTCGCGGGTGACGTCGAGCATTGTGGTCTCGCGTCTGAGCGAGAGCAAGCTGCCGCAGGATGCGGCTATATTTGTAAGCACTTCCTGGCCTACGCTCGGCTCGAAGTTGATGTTGCTGACCCAACCGGTCTTGAGGGCTTCAAATCCGCCATATCTCTGAGCGAGAGAATCAGCAAACTCGCCGAATATTCCTCCCTGGAGCTTGTAGTTTCCGTCTATACAGCTCACTCCGGCCGAGGTGAGCATTCCACCCACCCACGGAGTCTCTTCCACCACCATAACGGGCACGCCCATCCTGGCAGTCTGCACGCCTGCGGATATACCGCTGGCACCTCCTCCAACAACAAGAACATCGATATGTTCGGTCTGCATACACGACACAACGCACAGTGCAGCCAACAGCAACTTAAATTTCTTCATTACGGTTATCATTTAAAACACTTCCAATCCAAAGTTATATATAAAATTCAATATTCAACGGCCGAAAATTAAAATATTTTAGTAATATTCGTTATCTTTGAATGATATAGAATTTGTCATATCGAGCGACCAACGGGAGTCGAGATATCTGTAAATAAAAACAACCATATATGAAAAAAACATTAACCATCATCCTGGCAGTCCTCGGACTCGTCACATCAGCAGACCTTTCGGCGAAGAAGGCAAAAACAACCATCGAAACACCGGCTTCTGACAGCCGCATCGAGTACACCGGACGCACTGTCGTAGAGGGCACTGACGTTTCATATGACTGGAGCGGCGTGTATTTCCGCGTGAAGTTCAACGGTCCTTACCTCGCAATGAAGTGTTCAGACACCAAGAACTGCTGGTTCAACCTCTGGACTGACAAGGAGATGACACCGACAGCTGACGGAAAGTTCCTTGTTGGAGCAAAAGACACTCTCATCGTTCTGGCTGAGGGACTTGGCAAGGGTGAGCACGAAGTCATCCTTCAGAAGAGAACTGAAGGCGAGCAGGGGAAATTCACAGTTCACTCGTTCATCAGCGAAGGCGAGATCCTCCAGGCTGCAGGACGCAAGGGCAGACACATCGAGTTCATAGGCGACTCGTACACTTGCGGCTACGGCACAGAGAGTCCGGACAAGAACGATCCGTTCCTCGCGGAGACAGAGAACTGCAACCTTACATATGCAGCCATCACAGCACGCTATTTCGGAGCTGACTTCAACCTTGTAAGCCACTCGGGTCAGGGAATCGCCCGCAACTACGACGACTTCCGTCCTGGTTACCATATGCCAGACCGCTACAGCCAGGCCTTCGACGAATCACGCGACGTGACTTGGACTCCGGAGATGGCTCCATACCGACCTGACGTTGTAGTCATATATCTCTGCACCAACGACTTCTCTACTGGCAGACAGCCTCACGAAGACGCTTTCGCAGCCCGTTACATCGAGCTTCTGAAGAAGGTGAAGGCAAATTACGGCGAGGATATTCCTATCCTCTGCATGGCTTCTAACGTGACACCGTTCAGCTACGACCACATCCGTTATGCCTGCATGATGAGCGGTCTTAAGAACGTTTCCTACATGTGTCTGACCAAGAATGCGCACAACTCTGAAGACGAGCTCGGAGCAAGCTGGCACCCTAACTACAAGGGTCACAAGAAGGTCGCAAGTTGCATGATTCCTTACATCGCGACCCTCACAGGATGGGAAATGGAGGAGAAACCTTACAGATAAGATTCTTATTATGAAGAAATTACTGATCAGTTCTCTGATAATGGCCAGCGCCGTTGTCGGAGCCAACGCAAAAGACATCAAGGGATCTGTCAAAGACACAGAGGGAAAGGCTGTTGCAGGAGTTGTCGTGTCTGACGGACTCAACACCACAGTGACTGACGCCAAGGGCCGCTTCAAGATGGACACAGACATCGACAGTCGCTTTGTCTTCATCAGCACGCCTTCGGGCTATGTCTCATCGACATTGGCCGGCGAGACCCTCTTCTACAAGGAGATCAAGGATGATGTAAAGAAATATGACTTCGTAGTCGCAAAGAACGCGAAGGACGACACCAACCACAACCTCATTGTCATTGCTGACCCTCAGATCAGCGAAAGAAGCGAACTCGCTGACCTGTCAAAGCAGGCGGATGACATGGCAGAGTTCGTGAAGGAAATGGACGGAGACTACACCTTCGGAATCTGCCTTGGCGACATAGTGGGTTGGGACCACAGCATCTATCCTGAATACAACGAGATTATGGGCAAGGCCGGTATCGATTACAGATATGTCATCGGCAACCACGACATGACCAACTACGGCCGCTCGTTCGAGACCTCAATGAGAAATTACGAGGACATGTACGGTCCGGCCTGGTACTCGTTCAATGTCGGAAAGGTGCACTACATCGTGATGAACGACAACTTCTATGTAGGCCGCGACTACTTCTACATCGGCTACCTCGACGAGAGACAGCTGAGCTGGCTGGAAAAGGACCTTTCTTATGTAGAGCCGGGCTCAAGAGTGATCGTGTCCCTCCACATCCAGACAACCAACGACAAGTCGGACCGTGACGCATTCCAGTACGGAATCATCGGAGACAACCTCTGCAACAAGCCCGCATTCTACTCGATGTTCGAGCCTTACAGGACAACCATCCTGTCAGGTCACAGTCACACAGCAGACTTCGAGCAGATCAGCGACAACATCTTCGAAATCAACGTCGCAGGCTTCTGCGGAGCATGGTGGTGCGGAGAGGTGTGCATCGACGGAGCGCCTGCCGGCTACAAGGTCTTCGACTTCGACGGCGATGAAATGGAATGGATATATAAGGGCTGCGGCCATCCGCTCGACTACCAGATGAAGGTATATGCGGACACCGAGGACTACCCAGGTGAAGTGGTCGCAAATATATGGGATTACGACCCTGCGTGGAAGGTCGAGTACTTCGAGGACGGCGTGAAGGTCTGCGACATGACTCGTTTCAAGGCACAGGATCCGCTCGCGAAGGAACTCTACAAAGACCCTTCAAGCCTGAAAAGGACATGGGTATATGCAGCCCCTACCGAAAATATGTTCAGAGCGCCGCTTTCAGCTGACGCAAAGACAGCAGAAGTCCGCGTGACTGACAGATTCGGAAGAGAATATAAGAAGATCATCGAAAAATAAAGGTATATGGCAACTGCAAGCAAACGTATCATCACCATCGACATACTCAGAGGAATCACCATATTCGCTATGATTCTGTGTGCGAACATCGGTTATTACTCCGATCTTCCGGCGTGGATGTTCCACGGCCAGACTCCTCCTCCGACATATGCGTTCAATCCGGATGTCCCTGGCATAACCTGGGTGGACCTTGTGTTTCCTTTCTTCCTTTTCACTATGGGAGCTGCCTTCCCTCTTGCTATGAGGAAGAGGCTCGAAAACGGAGCCAGCAGATGGAAGGTGACAGGTAGCCTGTTCAGAAGATGGCTGACCCTCACAATCTTTGCCCTTGTACTTGGCAACGCATATACAATCGGTGGAAGTCCTCGTCCGGCCTTTGTCAAAGGCGTCTTCCAGATCGTTCTCTGGGGTGTGATGTTCATGTCACTGGTAAGGCTTAAGGATGAGAAGAAATGTAAGCTGGTGAACAATGCAGGACTGTTCCTTATGATTGTCATGGCAGTGCTGGCTGTAGATTATATGGGACTCACTCTCAGCAGATGGAGCAGCGACATCATCATTATGATCCTTGCCAATGTAGCCATCTTCGGAGGACTTATATGGATGTTTACAAGAAACAATCTCAGACTCCGCTGGCTCGTGCTGCTGTTCCTCATTGCGATCAAGGCCCTGAGTTCATACACTCCTGAGGTTCTCGGTTGGGTTCCGTCACTTGGCAGCATCGGCTGGTTCTTCAGCTGGGGCTTCCTTCAGTACCTGATCATCGCCGTAGCAGGCTCGATAGTCGGTGACAAGCTTCTGGATCATTCAAGATCAGGAGAGAGCACAGAGATCGACAAATGGCACCTTACAGCAGGCTGTATTGCCCTGGTTGCGATGCTTGTGCAACTTTGGGGATTGTTCACAAGACACGTCCTTGCTGACTTCATCATCTCAGCAGTACTCGGACTTGCCTTTGTCGCTCTCACTTACAAGAGACGCAACATCGTGACCTGGCTTGGTTACTTCGGATTCGCCTTCATGCTGGTCGGCATCCTGTTCGACCCGATTGACGGAGGTATTACAAAAGACCACTGCAACCTGGCCTACCTCATCACTACCACAGGTATGACAGCACTCACAGGTGCATTCGTACTTGCTCTTGAACTCAAATGGCAGATCAAAGGACGTGGCCTGAGCGGCTGCGGCCAGAACCCGATGCTCGCCTACTGCGTGACAACCTTCTTCACCGGCCCTATCCTCGCCATGCTCGGCATCGGCGCATGGTTAGACACAATAAGCCTCGGTTCACCGTTCTGGGGCGTCATACGCGGCCTGGTCTACACTCTCCTGATGGTAGCAGTAACCTGCTTCTTCACAAAAAAGAAACTGTTCTGGCGCAGCTAGAACTGAACTTCCTTACCATTCATTCATTTTTTTCATCCATTTCTCACCAGCAGGAGTGGATAGAAAAATAATGCCTGCAATACAGAAAACACATATTCCTGTCAGCATATAAAAAGCACAACCCATATAGCTTATTTATTTGTATGTTTTATGACAACTATACTGAAATACAGCAACAACAATTAAAAGTCAGCAAGCTTTTCGCCGACCATCATCTTATCCCTCTTCTCCTTTTGCCTGCTCATCATAATTAAATTTTGACCTTATGCAAAAGTACCTCACTTAGCCAAAATGTACAAGCGAAATAATGTTGTTTTTGGGTAGTGTAACGAAAAACAACAGCAGAAATTTCTTTATTTTATAAAAAAGGCGAATTGCTTCATCTGCAATTCGCCTTTTTTATGGATTATAATGTTTCGAGAATCTGCCAGATCTGGTAGAGACCTCTTGGAACATGGAAGCAGCCCTTCCATTTTCCGCCCTTGAGTGTAAGGAGAACCTCACCGCGGCGGTTGAGATAGCCGTACCACTCTGGATACTCCTGATCCTTGAAGTGTGTCCACATGTAATCGTGGAGCTTCTTGAACCACTCGAGGCACTGCTCGTTGCCTGTGAGCTGGTAGCCCTTGAGCATACAGATCGCAGACTCGAGGTGAACCCACCAGAGTTTCTGATCCCATTCAAGCTTCTGCATAGGAGCCTTCTTGATGTCCTGGAAGTAGAAGATTCCGCCGTACTCCTTGTCCCATCCGAAGTCAATCACGCTGAGAGAGATCTCCACGCACTTCTCGATGAGAGCCTTGTCATTGCGGCGGATACCGAGGTTCATCATAAACCATAAAGCCTCAAGGTCGTGACCTGGGTTGATCTCACGGCCCTCAAAGCAATCTATAGGGGTTCCGTCAGGCGACACATTCTCAAGCATCACACCGAACTCAGGGTGATAGAACACATTGAGAATCTCGCTGAGGCACTCGTCGATGGTCTGATCAAGCATAGTCTTGTCAGGGAGGATGTTCTCCACTTCAAGAGCCATGTTGCAGATGATCATCGGAAGAGCGAATCCCTTCATAGGACGTGTTCCGGGATATGATTTCTCCCAACGTCCCTTAGGATCATTACGGCGGTCAAGAATCCTCTGGAAAGTCTTCAGAGCAATCTCCTTGTACTCCTCACTTCCAGTCGCCTCAGCAAGCTGGGCGAAGGCCATACAGGCAAATGTATTTGAGAATATGTTATATGGCTGAATGATAGGCTTACCCTCGCGAGTTACCGAGAAATAGAAGTCGTAGTTGCCGTCATGGCCGTACTTCTTAAGGAACTCAGCACCCTGGATTGCGCAATCGAGCCACTCCTGGTTCTTCTCTACCTTGTTGTAAAGCATAGCAAACATCCACACTTCCCTTCCCTGAAGCCAGATGAACTTATCTGTGTCGAAAACACTTCCGTCACGGTCCAGACAAGTGTAGTATCCGCCATACTCGAGGTCCTGAGACTTCTCAAGCCAGAAAGGAAGCACACTGTCCAAAAGTTCGCTCTTGTATTGAGCAGCAAGTTTCTTGAAATCCATTGTAATGATCTGTTAGGTTTTATATGAAATGCAGCCGATGGCCGGGGCCACCGGCTGCAGAAGTTATTATATATACAAGATTACTCGATTGGGAAGAGATACTTCTCGAGTGTATCCATCCAAGGATCGATTACGTAAGCAGCGAGCTTGCCGTCCTCACCCTTGATGAAGATGTCTGAGTATGTAAGACCACCTGCGTTTACAGTGTGGAAGTTCATCTGGATCTTGAACACTTCCTGAACAGCAGTAGGAGTTGTTACATCGAGAATGATGATGTCAGTGTAGTCATAGTCGAAGTGGCAGCTTGCTGTCATAGCAAGATACTTCTTACCGTTAACCTCAGCTGTAGAGATACAGTTGTAGTTCTCCATCCAAGATGAGCCTGTTACGTAAACTTCTGACCAAGCAGAACCATCGTAGTAGTTGAGGTTGTAAGTAGAACCGTAAGTGATAGCGTAGAAGCCGTCAGCAACAGTTGCACCAGCTGGAGCTACAACACCTGTTGAAGCATCCCATGAACCATCGTGAAGATCGAGGTAAGTAGGATCAGCTACAACACCGTCCTTAATCTCCCAAACGATTGAGTGACCAGTACCAACGCAGATGTAAGCTGTTACTACAGCGTTACTGTTGATATCACCCTTAACACGGATATTACCCATCTCTGTGCACCAGTAGTTAGCAGAGTTGTACTCGAGAAGGAGTGTAGGAGCCATAGTTGCAACATCAACCTTGTAAACCTGGAGCATGCTTCCATCACAAGGTACGTCTGGAGTTGAAATGAGAACGTTGCCTGCGTCATCAACATGAACACCACCAGCAACAAATCCTTCTGGAAGAGCTACCTTCTGAACACCAGCACCTGTAGCAGCATCAGCAAGGAATACCTCACCATTTGCAGTGAATGCTACATAGTTGCCAAATGCACCGACAGCTACACGACCTGCTGTAGCACCTATCTCAGCAAGTGAAGCAGTCCATACGATTGGGCTCCAAGCATCCTGTGCGATAGTAACCATAGCAACAACACCAAGTTCGCTGTAAACAGTTACAGTTGCAGTTCTTGCAGGAGCGTTAACTTCCTGAGCAGCAACACCGAACACGAGCTTGTCAGTTGTGTATGCCTTAGTCTCGGCAATCCAACCTTCGCCACCTGTAACCTCGTAAGTGTAATCTACGTTGTGTCCAACCTCGATCTCAACAGAACCACCCTGGAAAGGAACTGAATAAGTAGACTCAGCGTTTACGTCAATAGCGTTCTTCTGAAGCTGTGTAACCTTTACAAGAGCTGGCTCAAGACCCTCTACAGTGATCTCAATAGTAGCTGTGCGGTTCTCGTTTGTTGTGTTTGCAAGAGCATCGAGTTTGATCTTTGCCTCACCAGCCTCACCTGACTTAGGAGAGATAGAAAGCCAGTCAGCTACGCCCTCACCTGTAAGAGTTGCAGTCCAAGCTGCGTTTGCAGTGAATGTTACAGTAACAGGCTCTGCAAGGTCCTCAGTACCTGCTGTTGGGATTGTCACCTCTGTTGGAGGGAAATCGAGATGAGGAACAAAAACTTCTTCCTCACATGCTACGAAAGCGAAAGACGCCATCAAGCAAATAGCATAAAGCAATTTTTTCATGATAAATTAATTAAAAAATGGTTAGTATGAAAATTATAAAGTTTCAAGATATTGATCGAAAGCCTTCTTGATGTCATTCCAATAGTCGTACATCTTGATGTGGCAAA
>CANBDZ010000098.1 GCA_947367375.1 uncultured Bacteroidales bacterium
GCACCCAGAGCGCATTGCTCGAGACACCGGAGCTTGACGGAACTCCTGTCTCTTTCAGCACCTACACCGGCAGAACACCTGTTTCAAAAGCAGCCAGCATTGCTGATGCAGCTGGACTTGCGGATGAAGGTGGATTCCGTGTCTACAGCTTCCTTAATCAGACAGGAAAAGACAAACAGGTCTACCTTGAAAACGAGTCTGTTACTTCATCTGACGGAACAAGCTGGTCTTATGAAAACACTGTTTACTGGCCTGCTACAACAGGATCTACTTTGGATTTTGTAGCATATAGTGCAAACGCTGTAAACAAAGGATTGGTACTCAATGGCACAACAGGTTTTACATTTACTGTTCAGGATGCTGTAAGCAATCAGGTTGACCTTCTTGCCACTGCTTATCAGGCAGGAAAGACACCAACATCTGAGGGTGTTTCAAGCGGCGATGTGACTCTCGAATTTTTTCACCTTCTCTCAAGAGTCGGTTTCAAGGTGCAGACCGGTTCAACAAGAGCATTTACTGTGAAGAGTCTCTCTATAACAGGTGACGCTCCAGTGGCAGGTACTCTGACTTTCGAAGATTACACCGGAGAGGAAATTCCGGCATTGACTCCGACACAAACAGTGGAAGACAAAGAGTATTTCTATGTAAACACTGATGTAGAAATGACAGAAGGAGCAGCAGAAGCAACAGCAATTACCGGCATGGATTCTCAATATATGATGTTTATGCCTCACTCTGCAGCTGGCCATGTCATCTCTATAACCTATACGATAGGTGATTCTGAAACTGAAAAGACTGCTACAGCTGCATTGCCGGCAGATTTTAAATTCTTACAGGGTAAGGCATACGAGTTCATTCTTAAGCTTTCTACATCAGCTCTTACATTCGATGTGACAGAGGAGGAGTGGAACGAGACCGGGGATACAGATCTTCAGCCTGAGCCGGAGGAAGATCCGGAGGAAGAGCCTGCAGAAGAGACCAATGAATTCGGCATCGTTGTTAACTTGGTCAGCTATAATAAAACAAAGAATATTGCTCGCTTTAAAGTAACCATTACTCAGACTCAATACAAAGGCACTACATATAAAGGTCTAAGATTGTTTCTAACCAATAAATCTGATGGAACCACCACTAGTGCAACAGGTGCTACTTTTGTGGATAGCTCAACTCCTTTGACTATTGGAGAGTCATACTATGATGTACCAGGTGGCACAGGAACAGGACTAAATGGTAAAATCCAGCCGAATAAAACTGTGTACTATTATCCTGTAACAAGCACTCCTAGTATGAACACTGATTTTAGACGCATAATAAAATCTTTTACAACTCATGAAGATTATACAGCTGCACCAGACACCCCAACTGACACCCCATCAGACGAACTTCTTGACCCTACAGAATATCCAGTAGTTACAATCGAAAGTCTTATAGTTAATCAGACCGCTAAAACAGCTGTTGTAACAGGTAGCTTCATTGAAGGAATTTCTTCTGTAACAAATTATGGATTCTGCTGGATGACAGGTGCCGGAACCCCAACAATCAGCAACAATTATTATGAGTGTACATCATCATTCAGCCATACAATCACCGGACTGTCTGAGGGTGTTTACAGTTGCTGTGCTTATGTAACTACAAAAGACGGCGAGACTTATTACAGTCCAGTGAGAACAATCGAAATCGAGCCGGCTGTTAATGAGGAAGACAACACAGGCAGCGGAAGCTGGGAAAGCGGAGATGAATACTAAAATAACACAAGCATATAAATAGAAATAACAATAAATCACACTATTATGAAAAGATTTTTCTTTACAGCAATCGCAATTGCGGCAGTGGCAGTCAGCTGCACCAAGAGCGGACTTCTGGAGTCACCACAGACCTATGAGACTCCTATTTCCTTTGAGCCTTACACCGGTAAGGCTCCGGTAACCAAGGCGACAGAAGCTGATGACGCAACGCTTAGAACAGGATTCAGAGTCATCGGTTTTACAGCTGATGGTGAAGGAGCAATTACAAATGCGACCAAACCATACCTTAAAAAAATGGTGACAGGTACACTGGCTGAAGATAAAACAACTACTTGGGCATATAAGGGTGATATGTTCTGGCCAAACGATCAACTGGTTTTCGTCGCTTACGGTCTTAATGTGAACGGAACCCCTGTTGTAAATGAGACAGCAGGTGCTGATTATGGTGATGTAACTGTTGGCGACGACATCTTCAAAATGGGTGCAGACTATACTGAATTCATTTACAAAGTCCCTGCTGAGAGATCTGCTCAGAAGGATTTGATAATCAGCCCTGTCAAGGTGGGAGAAAGAGGTAAGACAGTTGACATGCAGCTTTATCATGTTCTTTCAAGAATCGGATTCTCTATTGACATCAAGAACGAAGTGGATGCAGAAGCAGACAGACCTGATGTGGCAATAACTGACATCGAGCTCACAGGTGACTTTATTACAGAAGCTACATTTGACCTTGAGACTGCAGTAGCAGTGGGTGAAAGTGTTACATACGATTGTGACGGTACTCCAGCGGCCACTACATATGATTTCTTCGCCACCGATGAAACATTTACAACTTCTGCCCCTGGCAAACAGGAGATTGATGTAACTGACAATGACGAGCGCTTCCTGATGATTATCCCTACCGGTGATACAGGTGCAGGAGCTAATGCTCAGGTTAAGGTTAGCTACAGCATTGACGGAAAAGACCAGACTCCAGCTGTATTGTCTCTTGCTAATTTCCAATTCCACGCTGGAAAGGCTTATGAATTTGTATTCACCCTCTCTACAGTCGAGGTGGGATTCGGCGTTGAGGTGGATGATTGGGATGACGAAACTCCTGAGACATATCCGGTAAAGTAATGACAATCAATGATATTGTCAAATCTAAAAAGACTCATTATGAAGAAATTGATATTCACGGCAATGGCGCTTGTTGCGGTTGCGGTCGGATGTACCAAGAGCGGCCTTGTGGCTGTGCCTCAGGCTCAGAAGACCCCGATTGCATTCGAGACCTACAACGGTAGGATTCCTGTGACAAAGGCCGGAGAAATCACCAGGGACAACATTGACAAAATCCAGGTGACAGGCTTCCATGTTTCCGTTGACGGATCCGTTTCATATACCTCAACTTATATGAATCCGCAAGTCACCAGAACATACTCCGATGAAGCCTGGGGGCCTTGGGGATACTTTCCTCTTTCATACTGGCCTGCGACAGGTGACCTGGAGTTCGTGGCATACGGAGCCAACACTCCGCTTGCCGCTTCCGGAGAGGGCAAGCTTGTCCCTGTGGGCGGCTCTTATGCAAAGTTCACCTACACCGTTCCGGAAGCTGTGGCAGACCAGCAGGACCTGATCGCCAGCAACAAGCGTATTTACACAAGGAACGGTGGAACAATCACCCTCAACATGCAGCATCTCCTGTCAAGAATAGGCTTTACGCTCAAGACTACAGGAAGCGGTTCAGATGTGACCATCAAGACAATAGAGCTTCACGGCAACTTCATCAACACAGGAGTTGTTGACCTCGTAAAAACTGAAGAGGTTACTGACGAAGAGGGAACAACTACAACGCTTACCGCTCATCCGTCAATCAGCACAACTGGGTATTCGGATTACATCACACCGTCTTACTCTTTATTCGGCAGTGACGGATATTTCAAAACGACATCTAATGATGACGTGGTCTCGGGAGTTAAAATCTATGCGAGATACACTTCTGACGGAGATGGGGGCTTTGTGGAAGGCGATGATGACAGCAACAGATTCTTGATGATTATTCCGGGTGAAATTACTGAGGCTATCGATGTTGATGATACTAACGGTAACAATGAAAATACTGATACTGTTGCTCCGTATATCAAAGTTGTATATCAGCTTTCGGGTACATCAGATCAGACCGCTATAATACCGTTCAAGAAGGAAAACGGTGACTTCTGGACTTTAGAGGCTGGCAAGGCCTATGAATTCATATTCACTGTGTCAATCTCTAAGATTGAGTTCCCTGGATCGGTTGAACCTGGGGATGACGATCTTGATGGAGATGAACAGGATGACGATGACATTATCGTAAGACCTTAATTCTATAATCCAGGCGGGCCTGACCGCCCACCTGGGTTCCAATAAATACAAATAAATACAAACAATTAAAACAAACACATTATGAAAAGATTTTTCTTCTCTTCGATCGCTCTGATGGTGGCAATGACCGCCTGCACAGAGAGCGGACTGATCGACTCGCCGGAATTCTACGGCAACCCAATCGTTTTTGACACATACATCGGCAAGACTCCGGTCACCAAGGCCGAGAACTGTGACATTACAGCATTGAAAGATACTGAGGGCAATGGCGGCGGTGCACGTATCTATGCCTTCGAGTCTGAAAAGGATGCACAGATCCCATTTTCAGCAGTGAACTATGATTCACACTATCTTAATGGCAAATTGAAGTTTGCCAATTCTTCGTGGGGATATTATAATGCTGACGGTGATCTTGAGGAAGCTTATATGCCTGCTGACAAGGATCTTGCTGTAGTGGCTTACAGTCTCAATGCGGGCATCTCAACTGATGATACAGAGCTTACTTTTACTGTAAGCGACAATGTGGCAGACCAGGTGGATTTCTTGGTGACTCCGCTTACTCTCGTGACAGAAAACGTTACTGGTGGAGACACAAAAGTTCCTCTCCGTTTCTATCACCTGTTATCCCGTGTAGGATTTAAGGTGCAGTCGTCAGACGAATCCAGCGATGAAATTGTCATCAGCAGCGTCAAGCTTAAAGGTTCTTTTTATACTACTGGTAATGTAGACCTTACAGCATCAACAGCAAAACCTTCATCCGCTAAACCAGATGAAACCAACATCGCACTTCAGGGCAAGAAGCCTCAGATAACTCCGATTACAACTGGAACCCTAGTGACAGAGTATGAGCTATTGCCGGGTGATGACAATGTATTTGAGATAACAGGTACAGACTGTTATGCTTCAGCTCAGCAGATAACTCCTGACGAGGGTGGCTGCTATATGATGATCATGCCTGGAGTTCAGGCTGCCCCGGCTGTTCAAATCACTTACAAAGTAGGCAATTCAGCTGAAGATACTGTGACAATTAATCTTGCTGATCTGAACACCGGCATCGAGTATTTTGAGGCTGGATATGCTTATGAGTTCCTCTTCAAGGTGTCTACATCTGCAATCGATTTCTCAGCTACAATCTCTAAGGACTGGGATGAGACAGGAGCAGACATTCCTGTAACTCCAACTCCCAACGCATAAAACTACAATCAATAATTATTAACAACAAACCCACACTATCATGAAAAAAGCTCTATTTTTCATCGTGGCTCTCGCTTCAGTCGCAATCGGCTGTACCAAGAGCGAAGTGATCAAGGCTCCGGGCCGCGGCAGGGAGATCAAGTTCGACACCTACCTTGGCAATGTTCCTGTGACCAAGGCTGAGTCAGTTGACACATCTTACCTCAGACGCCCTACAGCGGAGTCTGGTGGAGTTCATGTGTATGCATTCCTCCACACAAATGTCACTGACTCAATTGAGGTGACTGATGACAGCCAGCTCATCAACGGCAGCGGCAAAATTCTGGACGTTTCTTCAGTCCCTACTACAAGCGCCTACATGGACAAGGTTCTCACATGGGATGCTGAGAACAAGAACTGGGATTACCCTGGCGTAGTTTACTGGCCTGACTACTCAAGCACACGCAAGCTTGCTTTTGTCGCTTATGCACTCAATGCAGAGACAACAGTAGGTTCTGAGAACCTCATCGAGTGGGAGGCTGACTCAAACGTACCGGCTAACGACAAGTCAGGACACCCGGAAGGACAGTCTTACACCAAGTTCACTTACACAGTTCCTAACACTGTAAAGGATCAGAAGGACCTTCTCGTGACTCCGTTTGAAGCTAACCAGGGTCTTGACGAGAACGCTAACGCCTCAGCAGTGCAGCTCAACTTCAAGCACCTCCTTTCAAGAGTAGCCTTCCAGGTGGTAGCAAACCAGGACGGTGACGTTGACATCGACATCAAGGAGATCACCCTCCACGGTAAATTCCCAAGACAGGGTAAGGTCGATCTCAAGGGAAGAGGTGTCATTGATCCTATCACAACTGAGGACAATCCAGATGCAGCATACGTGGAAGAGTACACATTCTTCCAGTCAGAGGACTATTACTTCTCTACAAAGAGCAGCAAGACTGCCACTGACATCTTCGAGAACCGTCGCATCACCACAAATACAGAGATCGTTCCAGATGGAGAGCAGGGTGAGGGTCGTTCAGAGACAGTTGTCGACACTCTTACTTACGACAAGAACCGTTTCATGATGATCATGCCTTCAGTGCAGGACGGAGCATACCTTGAGGTCGTTTACCAGCTTACCGACGCTGACGTTCAGACCGCACAGGTGGCACTTGCCGATGGATGGAACTTCGCAGCCGGCAAGTCCTACACCTTCATCTTCAAGGTTTCTACTCTCTCGATCGAGTTCGAGGTGGATGTTGATGAGTGGACAGAGCACTTCAGCTCAAGTACAGACAGCGAGGGCAACACCACATACCCTAACGGTAACGGCATCTACACCCTTATCCCTATGTAGTCTGTAAAGACATTATATTACAGTCCGGGCGGGCCTGACCGCCCTCCCGGGCTCCAAAGAGCAAACGCTTGAAAAAGACAATGAAGAGAATAGTAAACATAGCATCCGTCCTTCTGCTGGCATGTGTCGCGTTCATTTCGTGTGAGCGTGAAGGTAGGCCTGTGGTTCAAGAGGAGAGCAGACCGATAGTCTTTGCTGTTGATGGCGAGTGGCCGGAGATAACAAAGATTCCTGTCTATGATGTCGAGACAATAAAGGAAGCAGGGTTTAGAGTGTGGGGAACCTGGCATCAGGATCCTGATGATCCGGCAGTCTACACATTCGATCCTGAGGTCTTCGGTGAGGATGGAACTCTTGTTTCATGTAAAGAAGGTAACGAATCGCTGCTGCCAGAACAGGAAGCAAGGTGGCACCGTGGATATTATTCATTTGCAGCTGTATTCCCAAATTCACTCTCCGGCACATTAAGCAAGAATGAACTTAACATTGAACTTGCAAGGTTTAATCTTGCAGCAGAACAGACTGACATTATGTTCGCCTTCGCTGATGTGGACAATTCTGAATCTCAGGCCTCTACAGTCAATTTGGATTTCTACCATGTGTTTGCTTTGCTTAATGTCAGACTAACTAATCAATGTGAAGATGCATTTGATGTCAAAGCCTTGTCGTTGTATGGAATCCATGACACCATACATGATGACTTGCAGTTGACATATAGCAGTCAGATTTCACCGGTGACAGACAATTTGGATGACCTCTTGAGCGAGGCATCTGTTACGACAGCCGAGAGGCCATATTTTGAGAGAGAATATACTGACGGACAATGCCAGATCGATTCTGATGAATCCCTTGCAATAGTTGACAACCTTCTTGTGTTTCCTGAAACATTATCGGAACCCACTGTGCTTACAATAAAGCTTGTGCTTCAGTATGGGGAGCAGACCAAGGAGTTTGTGGCTACTATCAGTGACACCGAATGGGAGCGAGGTGACACATATACTTATGAACTCGCTGTAGACTCTTCGATGTTCAGTACAGCAGAATAGAATGAGACAACAATATATTAACAAATAAATACAAACGGAATTTTTAATTTATTATCGCTATGAAACGCAGATTTATTCCGGGGTTGGTGCTCGCAGCGGCATTCACCCTTACAAACTGCTCAGAGCAGCTTGTAACTCCTGAAAAGGAGAATGACATCATCATTGATGAGACTGTACAGACCCCTGGTAAAGAAGGGGAAAGAATCCCTTATGTGATCTATGCTGACATTCCTGTCACAAAGACCATTGCAAATGGAAACGGTACATATTGGGCAGATGGTGACAAAGTGACTATCTACACCAAAGGCGACTCATTTGTTTGTCAGGGACCATACACTTATGCCGGAGACAAAACATTTAATGGAACAGCCGGAACATTGGCAGCTGTGAATGACTGGTATTGCATTTATCCATATAAAGCCAGTGCAGCAGGGAGCGTAGATCAGATTCAGGAGACTGTTACTATCGGTGCTGCTGCAAGCAATTACATCCAGACACAGGCTACTGTGAATAGCATGACTCATATTGCAGGTGCAAATTGCCCGATGTATGGAGTTGAGAAGCAGGTGTCGGGAGATGCTACTCCGACATTCTCAATGTCTCACCTCTCCGCTTTAGTAGCTGTTAAGATCGTCAATGGTACAGATACTCCTATCACTATTGAGCAGATTGGTCTTGAAGCTGCTGCCAGCAAGATTGTAGGTAACTTTACTCTTGGCTTCAATGGCGATGTTCCTACCCTTGTAAGCGTTGATGCATCATCATCAAATAAGGCTGTCTTGAATATGGTAAATGGAGGAGACGCGGTTCAGGCCAATTCAGAAGGCTTGTTCTATCTTGCTGTTGCTCCAGTTAATGATAAATTCACCATCTACGTGAACGGCACATCTGTAACTAAGGATATGACTATCCCTTTGGAATCAGGTAAGATGACAACACTGAAGGTGACTATTCCTGAGCTCATTGGTACATTGACATCATGCACCAAAAAGGGAGATAAAGAGTATATCACTTGGCCAGAGAATACAACAACAACATTAGCAAATGTTAATGGAGCTAAAACTACTATATATAATGTCCCTACTAATGGTATAGTTACAATTACTGGAACATTAGGAGAATTCTTAGGAGCAACAGCAGAAGAGTCAATTTTACCAATATCGTTTTATGCAGCCTCTCCAGTTATAAAAGAATCTTCGGGTATATTAAACGAAATCGCATCGCAGCTAAGCATTAACACTATATCAGTAGATGCCTTAAATATTATTACTAAAACTATAACAGCTCAGGAAATCGCTAATAAGTTTAAGTTCCCTATTTCGTTTTCTCTGAATCCAGCAGGTGTTTTCTCTGATCTGAATAATCTTATTTTGCTTAATGAAAGTACAAATCATTACTACCTTAGTGAATCAAAAGCCAATAGTCTTCTTGCGCAAGCCCTGAAAGACGCTAACGTGTCGTTTGTAATGGACGATCTTAGAAAGGCACTTTACGAGGGAAATCTTGACTCTTGGCAACAGGTTGTTAACTTGGCTAAAAAATTCGCACCTGGCCAGTTCTCAGTCGAAGATGGTGGAGGAGCTTCTGAAACTGGGAAGTTGGGAAGCCTCTTATTGAACATACTAGATGAAGATCTCACTGATGATGGAAGAAAAAACATCGGAGCCGTCCTAATGACAGCAGGAATTACAATCACCCTCAAAACCACCGGTGAAGCTGCATGCTGGGGTATGAACATCCAGAGCAAGGATGCAGCTGTAGAGCAGGCTAAGTAAATACTCGAACCGATGACATCATCGCAAATCCACATGAGGCTTCCCTCAAAAGTCAACACGGCTTTGAGGGAAGCCTTGTTTTTACGCATATTTCGGTGTGGTAGCGGGGGTACTCGAATGCTTT
>CANBDZ010000099.1 GCA_947367375.1 uncultured Bacteroidales bacterium
GAGCTGCCCTTTATATTTGTTTAATCCCTGATTGTATTTCTGTTGCAGTCAGCGAGCGTTAGAGTATGTCCGTCGACGGTGACTGTTCCCATTGTGTCCATGAACTGGACATAGTATGCCTGACCGATGAATGGCGCCTTTTCGCTGTGCATATATTGAATAGGAGTGCATACGGTTTCTTCGTCGGCTGTACAGCCTTCTATTATGATTGTGCCGCCGCTCTTTGTTCGTATATCGCCAATCAAGGTGCCGACATGGCGGCCAGGGACAAGATAGAAACCCATATTTGTTGCTGCGGTGGCAGCCAGTTTTCCTAATGTACCATCACCTGTAATGCTTGCTTCCTGGTCATTCTGGCCCCAAGCCTGGATTTTGGTTCCTCGTACATGGGAGTTGATGATTTCTGCATTGTCAAAGGCCATTCCGCACAGTCCTCCGATCTCGCCATAGGAGTAGAAATCCGACCTGACAGTAACTTCGTTGTTCTTTACTGTAATCGTCTCTATGAATGGCTCAAGATGGTCTTCGCACTTATAGTTTTCTATGTAACAGTTATTTACTGAGCAGTTGTCCATTTTCCCTCTAAAGTAGCAACTGAGGATGCCTATAGCCTGCAATGCAAACACACGGCTGTTGTAGACGTGGATGTTTTCCATTAAGTATGTGGCTCCATTCGTTTTTGAGACACTGGCAGTGACAATCGCTCCGTTCGCAAGGTCTTCCACCACTGTGCTGTCCTCATCTGTCAGAGCTTTCACTTTAGAGATGACGTTACAGTTGTAGAAATTGAGGTCTCTATGTATGGTCTCAACTGCTTTTCTTGTAGATCTGATAAAGGCAGCTCTTGTAATGGTGCCGTCACCTGAAGTGATGTTCATATTATAGATGGTGTGGCCCTGGCCCTCAAGCAGATCAACGTAAGTGAACATCGGAGTGTAGTTGTCATCACTGCTTGCTGCTGCACTGTAGGCGAATTCTTCCGGTACGTATGTGATGCCGTCTGAACCGGCTCCAAACATATCCACATTTTCCCTGAAATATATCGCTACCGGAGAGGCATTGATCTTGGATTTGGCTCCGGCAAGGTCGAAGGCAGAATATATCATGATCCTCTTGCTTCCCTCGATCACTTGGGATTCGGGTGTATTGTCGTACTCAGGGTTGGCGAGCAGAGGCTTCACCTGTGTTTTTCCGTCCCACCTAGGAATATAGCGGTTCTCGCCGAACATTACTATGGCACGGTAGCATTCCTCGCCTCCGAGCCAAGAGTTGTAGTGAGTGAAGTCGATGCTGGAGATCCATACACCTTCGTTTCCTTCGATATATGTTGACTTCAATCCTCCATTTGTCGGTTCAGCTGTGCAATCTGATCTGAAAGTCAGTCTCTCTCCGTTGTCGTAGCCTCTGAGAAGACCGACGAAGTAACCCTCTTTAGTTGTACCTGTTATATCTGTGTTATATAGATGGCAGTTCTCAAACACAACATCCAGTTTTTCTTCACGGCTGCTCTTCTCCTCGCGGGAAATATATCCGATCATTCCACCAGCTGCTCCCTTGGTTGTGGAGACATTTGAGTTCCTTATGCTCACATTGCTGAAAGTGCTTGTGCCGTGGAGGATGTTCGCTAAAATGCCGACATTGGTATTCTTGGCCTCTATTCTTGAATTGTAGATGGTAAGATCTTTGACAGTCAGGTCCTTGGCTTTCTCACCAAAAATTCCGGCGGTCAGTCTGAAACCCTTAATTGTGTGACCGTTACCATCGAATGTGCTGCCCGCAGGAAGCTGGAGTGGCTGCTGCTGAGGCTTATGACCCATGTCTATGTCGGTGATGAGCTTGAAGGTCAGGCCCGATCCCAATGTCGCTGTGTGAGTCGTGTCGCAAAGCCAAGCTATGTCCTCTGCGTTGTCGATTATATAACAGTTCGGATCAGAAGGGTCGGTGCTGAGGGTAGACGTTGTAGGATAAGTTCCGTTCCACACACTCCACTTGCTTTCGCTTGAGGCAGTGTTTATTCCCATAATGAAATCGTTGCCTCTCTCGAGCGAGATTGCATTTTCTCCCTTGATCTCATATGTAACCTCTTCAACTTCATCCAATGTGAGGACTACCGTACAAGGTAGGGTTATGCTGCCGTTTGCCGGTGTGAGGAAGTAATTGTCTGATATATAATAATATGCTTCCGGACTTTTCGAAGATATATTCTTGAATGTGAAGGTGACATCGTCGCTGTCGTCCGCTTCGTCGCTTGACATGATCGTGTCTGTGAACGGGTCAAAGCAGATAGGGAGACTATGGAAGGTGACTTTTGAGCTTACGACAGGATATGGATAGGTCAGCTTGATTCTTGACATCGGACTCTTGAGTGGAACTGTATAGTTCATTGTACTGTCAGAGTACGACTCAGGAGTGATTACGGCTGTTCCATAGAGGACATACATGTCTTCCATCCTTCCGGTTTCGTCATTGAGGTAGTCTGTGTAATCTACAGCGACTCCTCCTTCTTCTTTGAAGCTATATGCTGTGTTATCCTTATTCTCTGCCCAAAACAGGATCTTATATGTCTTGTTGTCGTTCAGAGTTACAGTTACTCCTTTACTCGTTGCGTCTGACCATGAAGTGCCCACTGTTTCCGCGAGCGACAGTTTTCCGGACTTCTCCTGATAAATGACGGCCTGAAGCTGGTTCACGATAGTCGTGTCAGCAGGTTGACCCTCCGTGTCGAACTGGAAGGTTACATCAGTGTCGTTTCCAAGAAATAGTTCCCCTAAATCTACCAGTGAGCATGATGACAGCGTCAGTAGAATAATGAATAAAATCGGGGTCAAGATCTTATTTTTCATAGCATGTGCTTTGACAAAAAGTTCGCAAATATAGCATTTATCTCCATTCGAAATGCGAGATGGTTCATAATAATTCATATCTTTGTTAACTGTACTGTTACTCTGACGTTTATATGGCTTTGTATCGCATTTTTTCAACTCTTTTAGCCGCTGTTTTCATCACTTCATGTACCCTAGGGGAGTATGACTTCGTAAATAACCGCATCCCTTCTGGATATCCATCCCGACCCAAACCAACTCCTGTGCCAGAGGAGGAAGCAGAGCCGTTTGTGCCGGTCATCAGCATTGATGTCAAGGACGGGCAAGGCATAGAAAGCAAGGACGAATATGTAAAGGTCAGTGTCACCATTCAAGAGACTGAAGATATATTCTATTCAGCGACCGGCCGTGCCAAGGGAAGGGGAAACGCAACTTGGGGATATGAGAAGAAGCCGTACAAGATAAAGCTGGATGAAAAACTTGGTGTACTCGGCTTTGTCGCCAACAAGGAATGGGTGCTTCTGGCTGAGTACTGCGACAAGTCCCTGATGAGGACGGCTTATATGTGTGAACTCGCCCGTACCGTAGGCCTGCCATATCCTATCCGCTACCGTCATGTCAACCTCTACCTCAATGGCGAATATATGGGAATATATGTCCTCACGGACCAGGTGGAAAAGAAGACGGACCGTGTGGATATAGAGGATGACGGCTTCCTGTTTGAGAATGACAACTACTTCTGGGATGAGCCGTTGAATTTTATGACTGACCTGCGTGAGTACTGGTACACATTCAAGTATCCGGACGCGGAGGATGGAGAGATAGTTCACGGCGACAAGAACTTCAGGTTCATCACCGGTTTTATGAACGACTTTGAGTCAGCTCTGTATGGCGACGGGTTTAAGGATCCGGAGAAAGGATACAGGAAATATATTGACGTTGATGCCTTTGCAAAATGGTTCCTCGTGCAGGAACTCATCGCCAACCTCGAACCTAATATGTACTACGTCCTTCCGTCACGTGACTCCAAATTACAGATCGGCCCGGTCTGGGACGCTGAATGGAGCCTCGGTCTTGCCCATAGAGAAGACGAATACGCAGGCTGGGCGGGCCTCCCGACACTGCCTGACAGGTATAAGCAGATCTGGAGCAAGTGGAAGTACTTCGGCCGCCTCTTTGAGGACGAATACTTTGTGGAAACAGTCCGTGCTGAGTGGCAGGCCCTTCAGCCTAAGCTCCCAGCCTTCCAGACAAAAATGCATTCAGTCGCAGCCAGCATAAGCCAAGCCCAGACAGCCAACTTCGACCGCTGGCAAATCCTTGGCTGGCACGTCAGCGTCGGCCTCATCTGCGAAGGCACCTGGGAAAAAGAAGTCGACTACGTCGAAACCTTCTTCGCCGACCGCATCGCCTGGCTGGACGCTTTCTTGGCTGGACTGTAGACTTTCGTGAACTGTAGGCTTTCTCCTCTCCCTCCACTCCCTCCACTCTCTCCTCTCCCTCCACTCCCTCCTCTCCCTCCACTCTCACAACAGTCATTTCCTGCCACCGTTGTGAGCCTTCACCTTGTCCTCACATATCTCCAACCCATTCTCTCTCTCACAACGGTATCGCTTTTCTACCGTTATGAGCCTCCACCTTGCCCTCACACGCCTCCAAGCTATTACAACTCTCATAACGGTAGTTCTTTTTACCATTATGAGACCGAAGGTGCCATCAAACAGTCTCATTGCCCTCTTTCCTCTCACAACAGTCATTTCCTGCTACCGTTATGAGGCCTTCCCCTCTTCACATATACCTGCAATATACTTTCCTTCTCACAATGGTCATCTTTAGCACCCGTTATGAGACACTGTCTGCCTTATATGTTACCAGTCACACACAAGCTCCCACAATAGTCATAACAGGATGACGTTATGAGACTTTGCCAGCTGAAAATTGACCAGTAATTAAAGAGAAACTTAGTGAGAAATGCAGGGCATCTTCAGTGTTAATGTTGCGCATTTTGTTAAAAAAAAGACAATAATTTAAAAATAAAGAAATTTCTCGTGTATTTATTTTTAAAGTTGCCGGAAATAGATTCAGACATATTTATATTCGTGCAACTGAAATATGTGGAATATGCAAGATTTGTCGTTGAGAGATCTGTATGATGGAAATTTCTATCATATATGCACGGAGGGTTTGGAGCAGGTTGTTCTGATGAAGGATCTGGAGGATTTCAGGGTCGCTTGGAACTATTTGGCAATATGTGCTTGGCGAACCGGAGTTTTTGTTGTGGCATTTGTTCTTATGTCAAATCATCTCCATATCCTTGCTGCTTGCCGGAATGCCGGACTTGCCAACAAATATATCAGGATGTTCAAAGCTTTATATTCGCGGTATCTGAATAAGAAATACGGAATGATAAAGTCTATGCATTGTTCTGATACTGCGATATATCGAATTGATTCTATACAGTATTTGCGGAACTGCATTGCATATATATTCAGGAACCCGCTGACTGCAAGAATCTGTACCAGACTTGATCAGTATTCGTGGTCAAGTTATCGCACTTGCTTTTCTGGCGCTGGCAAACTTGAAGATGGCGTACCGCTCAGTGAACTGGGATTTACTGAAATCCGCAAATTGTTGAGAGTAGGGGCGAATCTTGGAAACTGTCCATTGCGTATTGATAACCAGGGATATATCACTTTGTCTTCTTTTGTGCGTAATGATATGGCTGAGAAGGCATTCAGAAACTCTGGCAGATCATTTATGTACCATCTCGGAGGCTGTAATGATGCTAAGATGGAATATGAACTGGTGCATCAGCCATTTGTCAGTGTTACAGATTCTGATATGTATTCACGGGTGTCTGAGTATGTCGCTAACCGTTTTTCTGGTAAGCATATTTCAGATCTAACGACTTCTGACAAATGTTCTGTCCTGAAATCACTCTTTTTCAATAACAAAACCTCAATTCCTCAGTTGTCAAGAATAATGGGGCTTCCGCGTGAGCTTGTGAAGAAGATGTTGTTACAATAGTCTCCCAGACTCAGTTCCCACTCACATTCTCCCCATTACTTATACTCTCATAACGGTCATCTTTAGCTACCGTTATGAGACTCCACTTTGTCCTCACATATCTCCAAGCCACTTTCACTCTCATAACGGTATAACTTTTCTACCATTATGGAGGTAATGTACTTCCAACGTATCTCTATGACGGTTAGCCTCTCATAACGGTCATTTCCTGCCACCGTTATGAGAAGTAACATGCATCCAAAGTACTTCTGAGATAGGGTGGCTCTCACAACGGTCAGATTATTTTACCGATATGAGACTTAATGTGCGTCTAACATAGTTCTGAGGCAGGTGGTATCTCATAATGGTATCAATCTTCTACCGTTATGAGGCCTAGACACGGCCAAGAGATTGCCTGTTCAGTAATTTCTCCGTAAATTTGTCTGACTAGTCGCATTTGCAACACTTTAATACTAAACTATATGAAACTTAAACTGATCCCTTTAGCAGTCTGTGCACTTGCTGCACTCTCGTGCGCTCAGAAGCAGACGAATGTAGAAATCATTCCTATTCAGGATAATGTGCAGCCGCGTGTTATGGCTCGTGCGCTCTTTTCTGATGCTCCGGACAGCCTTATGGCTGAGCTTGGGCTGCAGGATGGTGTGCCGGCTTCAGTGTCTGCTTTTCTCGTGAAGGCAGAAGGAAAGAATCTTCTGTTTGATGCGGCAAATGGCGCACCTGATTCGCGCTTGATGCCTGTGCTTGATTCGTGCGGTGTCGCTGCTGAGGCAGTGGATTATATATTCATTACCCATATGCACGGTGATCACATCGGCGGTCTGATGAAGGACGGCTCCTGTGTGTTCCCGAAGGCTGAGGTATATATTAACGAGGCTGAGTTCAAGGCATGGATGGATATGCCGCAGGACAGGAACGGAGCCGTAAAAGCCCTGGCTGAGACATATGGAGACAGGATCAAGCTCTTCACCGCAGATCAGCCGCTTCCTTGCGGAGTTGAGGCGATTGAGGCATATGGCCACACGCCGGGACATACCATATTCAAGATCGCGAATGCGCTCATCGCAGGCGATATTATGCACGGAGTGGCCCTCCAGAGCAAGTCCCCTGAGTATTGCGCAAGATTCGACATGGATCACGCCCAGGCTGTGGAGTCGCGAAAGATGGTCCTTGATATGGCAACAGATCCTGACCTCAAAGTATATGGCATGCATTTCCCTATGCCTTATCATCTGTAGGATGAATAACATGTAAAGATATGATACAGCTCAGCGAACGAATACATTATGTAGGTGTCAATGACTACGATAAGGAATTGTTTGAGGGACTCTGGCCCCTTCCTTATGGTGTGAGTTATAATTCTTATCTTGTTGTGGATGAGAAGGTTGCTCTGATTGACACTGTTGAGGCAGGATTTGAAGAGGAGTTCCTCTCAAACATTTATGAGGCGATAGGGTGCCGCCAGATAGACTATCTCATAGTCAATCACATGGAGCCGGACCATTCGTCTCTGATCGCTTATATGCTTGAAAAGTATCCTTCGCTGCAGATTGTGGCGAATGCCAAGACTGTTCCTATGCTGCAGGGCTATTATGGCACTCCGCAGGAGAGGATCCAGGTGATAAAAGAGGGAGACAGTCTATGCCTTGGCAGTTGCAGCCTCAGTTTCCATATGATTCCGATGGTGCATTGGCCAGAGACTATGGTGACTTGGCTGGCTGAGGAGGGAACTCTGTTTGCTGGAGATGCCTTCGGTACTTTTAAGGCAGTTGACGATGAGGTGATCGACAATGATGTCACTTTCGAGGAGTACCGCGACGAGATGATCCGTTACTATTCTAACATCGTGGGCAAGTACGGAACTCCGGTTCAGGCTGCTCTCAAGAAACTCAGTGGCTTGGAAATCAAGAGGATATGCAGTACTCATGGCCCTGTGTGGGAGACCTCGATTCCTCAGGTTGTTGCCCTCTACGACAAGATGAGCCGCTATGAAGTGGAAAGGGGAGTGTGCATTGTCTACGGTTCTATGTATGGCAACACAGCTGCTGCAGCCGACGCTCTGGCAATGGAACTCGAAGCGAGAGGTATCCCATATGCAATCCACGACCTGGCGTGCAACAACGCCGGCGAGCTAGGAGTCTCAGGAGCGCTGCGCGATGTGTTCAAATATGACACGATCGTGGTCGGTTCGCCGACATATAACAACGGAATATTCCCACCTGTCGAGACATTTATGAAGGCCCTGCAGGCCCGCCTCGTCAAGGGAAGACGCTTCTTCGCCTTCGGCTCATACACGTGGTCGGGCGCGAGTGTCAACCAGCTTAATGCGATGGCGGAGACGATGGGATATGACATATTAGGCGCAGGCCTCTCTTTCCCGCAGGCGTATACCCGCGAGAAGTGTGATATGTCGGCCGTAGCTGATATGCTTGCCTAATAGAGGCAGAAGGCGTCAAAGAGGGCCTTGAGGTGGCCCGGGAATATGATATGGTGATTTCCTATAGGATTCTTCAGGAAATATTCGGAGCAGAGAGCAGTCCTTTCTGCTCCGTTTCCTTTCAGTCTCATTGTTATCTGCGTGCGGCAGAGTTCGCTCTGGAAGGTGTGCGGCAGGCTTTCAGCCTCGCAGCAGAAGCTTCTGCTGAGGTCTCCGGAAGTCTTGAATATAGTGACATCTCCAAGTGGCATCTCTCCGCAGATCGCGATACCGATTCCTGACTCGAAATGAGTGTTGAAGTCATAGCCGAGGACTATATTAAGAGGAACAGTGCAGTGGGCAAGTGTGAGCTCTCCGGTCTGCGGATCTATCCTCGAAGGGTTGGACTGGAAGCCGCAGCAGCCTGTCAGGGCGTTTCCGATTGCCATTGACATAAGGGCCGGCACATCTCCTTCGCATCCTGCCGGAATGCCTTCGGCGTTGAGGATGGCGAGGGCCAGGCAGCCGGTGTTTCCGATTGCGTCAAGCAAATCGAAACAACGGATGGTGAGGCCCGACAGGTCATGTCTGGCTATGATTCTTCTGAGGGCTTTGTAGATGCGGAATGCTCCGTCAGCATACTTGTCCAGAGCCTTCGCTCCCTTTGCCTCGAAAGCCGCAAGAACTGCCTCTGCTTCAGGAGTAAGCTTGTCAGCAGCTGCGCTCGCGTAATCTTCAAGCAGCTCGCTTATCGGGATGTCCACTAAAGTAACTCCAAGTTTTTCAGCATATGCATCCTTGTCTGCATCGCTGGCAATAAGCCAGTCAGACGGTGCTCCTATGACTCCCAAACGGCTTCCTGCAAGCTTCTGACGTGCCTTTTCGACCTTGGCAAGGATGCCGATACGCTCAGCTATATACTCAACGCTTCCGTGGATGATCTCTCCGGTCATTCCCATGCTGTTCAGGTAGGAGAGAATCTCCAGCGAGGCAGCAAGCGAATTGCTTTTACCTGATGTCAGGATACGTACAGGACCATTAATCTTGTCCATCACCTCCTTGAAAAGTTCTTCAGTACCTCCGGTGCGGACATATATTATTTCAAGCTCGTGTGTGCCGTAGTCCGAGAAATCGCCTCCCTTGAAATCGAAGCTGGCGCCGAGCGCCGCCTCAATCTCGCCGATAAAGGAAGCGGAAGCCTTATTCACCGCCGCCTCGTTATGAAGCGGCGATGTAAGAGTATATAAACCAAGATTCATATTCGTCAGATAATCCTATAC
>CANBDZ010000100.1 GCA_947367375.1 uncultured Bacteroidales bacterium
ACTTTATGCGGAAAGATCCTCACGTCGACAGGAACCTACGGCGTCGCCTTCATCGTCTCTATGGCCTTGGCAGTTGTGGGAATCATCCTTTCTGTGGTTTTCCAGAAAATTCGTGTACGATTGTAAATTCAGAAAATCCTAATCATACTTAACTCTTTTATTATAAAGAAGTTATTATTGCTTTTGGGAACGCTGGCTATTTTCTTTGCCTGCAGCCAGTATGATGATGCGTGGATCAAGGATGAATTCACTGACATTGAAAATCGTTTGAATGAATTGGAGAAAAAATGTGAGAAACTTAATGGAGAAATCTCATCTATCCAAAATATTTTGAAGGCCATTCAGGAAAATGATTTCGTTACCGACATCAAGAACATTGAGTCGGCAGGCCGTGTTATAGGGTACGAAATTCATTTCAGCAAGAACCAGGCAATTACGTTGTATCACGGTGCAGATGGTGTGGACGGAGTATCATATTTCAAGGATGTCACTCACGACAGCGAGTATGTGTATATAACACTCAATGATGGTACAACCTTGAAGATGCAGAAGGTTTCCACTCTTGAACTCTCACTTGAGATCTACACTGCCATTCCCGGCCCTTTCACCATCATAGCAGCCATGACCGGCCATCTGTAATTCAGAGGATCTTCCTCCGGTCATCCCGAGGAGTGAAGCGACATGAGGATCTAATCTCACAACTATGTCACTTCCAGGACCATAATCGACACAGAGGTAACCAAGATCAGGATTTACATTGAATCTGCCAGCCACTGCATCATCTTCCTTCACAAAAACGTCACAACAGCCCACATGCGTGCAGCGACGCAGGGAAAATGACCAGAAAACGTGCGTCGCGAACAGAAAGACATCACTTTGA
This sequence comes from uncultured Bacteroidales bacterium, assembly GCA_947367375.1. GTDB lineage: Bacteria > Bacteroidota > Bacteroidia > Bacteroidales > UBA932 > Cryptobacteroides. The sequence continues at coordinate 881 of CANBDZ010000100.1, forward strand.
TCTGTTTGCATGCTGCGACGCAGGAAAATCGGCTGAAAAACCTGCGTCGCGAACAGTAAGCTCGTATGTTCGCTGTGTGAATTTGTGCAAACCGCTATATCATTCCTTTATTTAATTAGTTCCACCAGCCCGGACCCCAGCCGCCGTTGCCTGGGCCTCCGTTTCCGGGGCCACCGCCTGGGCCGTTGCTTTGTCCGACTGTCGTTGTGACATTGTTGGAAGTGAATGTGCCGAGTTCTGTACCCTCAGTGTAGGCTCCGTCCTGGAACCAGCCGTTCCAGTTGATTGTGTTGCCGCTGAGTGAACCTCCTGTATAGACTGTGTAGGTCTCACCAGATTTGATGTCTGAAGATGAGAAGAACAATGCGAGACTCTTCATTGTTCTTGGGAGTTCGTATTTCAGGATAGGTGTGCCTTCTGCATTTGTGATGACGATTAGATCGCCTGTGTTTGCACTGATTCCGTTGTAGATTACTGATCTCTGTGTGCTTGAAGAAGATGTAGACACCGCTGCTCCTCCTGTACCGATGAGAGTTCCGCCTGTCACAATGAAATTCTGGCTTCTGTCGCAGTCCAGACCCTCTTCGGGAGCTGCACTTCCCGATGCGATCACAAGTCCGCCGTTGATCCACATCATCGCATTGGAGTCGATGCCGTCGTTGTTGTCTGCAAAGGCAAAGATCTTACCGCCGTTTATTTCGATTCCTACAGGTTTGTCGCCTCCGACATTGATGGCATCGTCGTAGGCATATACGAAGACATCTCCGTCATTTACAGTAAGTTTTGACTTGCTCTCAAGACCCTCGGAACCGTCGCTCTTGCCGGTCACCTGTATATTTATAGAACCTCCATTGATGACGATGTCGCCTTCCGCCCTTATTCCCTTCGGAGATGAATCGAGGTCCTGCGCGGCGTTATATACATATTTTCCACCTGATGTTGCGACGTCGATCTTTCCTGATTCGATGGTGAGGGTGCCGTCCACGTTGATGCCCTTTCCGCCTTGACCTGAACTTACGCAGAGGAGTTCGCAGTCGGAGATCACTACATTGCCGTCAGCCTTGATTCCTGCTGCTGACGATGTGTCGTTCTCGTCCTCTTCATAGATTGCATTGCCCGATGTGTAGAGCTTGAGCACGCCGCCCTTTATGATTACGTCGGCATCAGAACTGAGACACTTGCCTGCATCTGCAGATGTCTTTGCCCAAAGATAGCCTCCAAGGATGGTGATGCCTTCTGCCTTGATGCAGTTGTCTGCTACATCGTTTATGGAAACGGTCACTCCCGGCCTTACGGTCAATGACGATTTTACTGAGATTCCGTGTTTCTTCTTGCCGGTGAGTTGCAGTACTCCGTTACCGCTCAAGACAACAGAACCCTTGCTGTAGATTGCACCATTTCTCTTTTCGTCCTTTGCTACGACTCCTTCTGGATAATATGCCTCGTCTGACTGCGAAGTTGCATCGCAGATGATGTTTTCTGTACCTTCTATAAGGTGCAGGTACAATGTGGATTTATTCTGTACGTTGATTGCCGCGCTTTTGCCGGATGTGAGATTCAGCCCGTTGAGGGTGAGCTTCACAGGAGCGTCGCCATATATCTTTATCTGGCCGTCCTCTGATGTGCCTTCGGCGATGATTTCTGTTGCACCCAATCCTGTCAGATCAAGGGTGACATCAGCAGCTGTAATATATGACTGAACTGAGTCGTTTGATGAGGTGACGGTAGCGGAAGTTCCTGAATATACGATATTTACGATGTTTGTATATTCATTGTTCTCCCAATATATTGCATCGCCTTCCACTACGTCGTCGCCGCCCTTGTCGGTCGAGACAGTGCCGTCGTACCCGTCTTCTTCTGTCGGGATCTCAGGAGTGTAGTTCTCTACGCTGTTATCTCCCTTTTCCTCTTCTTGATTGAATGGAGGCTGTGGCTGTGGTTTGTCTTCAGGAGTGCAGGCCAGTAGTATGGCGCAAAAAACTATGGTCAAAAATCTGTTCATCTTTGTATGATTTAAAAAACGGCCAAATATACGCAACTACTCCTTATATTGTTTGTAAATTTCTGCGAATACCCCTGCTGCGGCTTGTGAAGCCTCCATTCGCTACATCAGCTCCAGCAGGTACATCTGCTGGACGCTGCCGTAGTAGCAGGAACCGTTGTAGAATTCGATGAATTCAGGTTCTACAGGATCGCCGTCTGAGAAGAAATTGAAGACGGCGATTTCTGATTTCTTGGACGGATCTATTACTCGCATTCTGGCAAGATTGGCTCCAGAAGTGCCTGTGAATCCTTCTGTAGACCATATAAGTCCGTCATATACACAGGATCCCTGTACATAATTCTGAAGCGGAGTAGTCCAACTGTCGAGTATGTCGTTCTCTGTCAGAGTCTTCACCTTGCAGCCGTAGGTCTCATTCCATTCGCCCTCACTGACCTCAGGAAGAGCGAACTTGTACCAGTAAGTCAATGACTTTGAAGAGTACATCACAAATGCATACAGGAACTGGTTGTCATTATCCACGACGAAGTTGCCGTAAGGTCTCACTTCTGTAGCTGCAGGCCAGAGATTCTTGTCGTTGATGAAGCCGATTTTGAGAAGCTGGACAAGGGTGTTTGACCATATTTTCCCGTCGCCTCCTACATTATAGACGCAGCACTCTCCTATATGTTTGTCTTCTGCAGAGGAGTAGTTGTTATATACGTTTGAGTATATATGGAAGGTCTCTCCTGAATACTTTGCTTCATAAGTCGGGATTTCGTTCTTGTAGGCTGCCAAGGCGATATGATCGGTTTTAGGGGCGAGGGCCTTGATAGTGTCTGCAGTTATCCTTGTTCCAGCAGCCATCCATTGGCTGGTAGCGTGGGTAATTCCGTTCAGTGCTGTGTTTATCTGACCAAGGTAAGTGCCGTTGGAATCGTAACAGAATACAATGAATGTACAGGAAGAGATGGTAAAGCTGATGTCGGAGTAGAATGACAAAGACATCTTTGGAGAGACTGCTCTTGAGCCGGATTCCAGGAGGCCTGTAGCAGTCTTGTAAGTGGAGTTCAAGGTCCAGGGAATGTCAATTGACAGGTTGCTTCCGGTATCGAAGCGTCTAGAGACAGAGTTGTCGTGAGGCTTCAGTTTGTCTGCCTTGTCCCATTTCATAGTAGCGACTGTCGCTCTGCTGTCAAGGTCCTTGATGGTGACTGTACCGCTTCCGTTTCCTCTGAAGCTCAAACCTTTATAGATGGTGCCGTCCTGTCCGCTCTGAGAAAAGAGAGGAATCCTCTGGTAGGTGTCATCAGGGGAAAGAAGGCCAGGAGTCTGAGGGATATATGAATATATGGCATTGCTCGTGCCCGAGCCAGTGCCCGAGTTTGTACCTGCTCCCGGCGACCAGCGGAGATTTTCGATCGACGCAGCAATGATGGAGGCGATCTTTTCGTGACCGGCTTCGTTCGGGTGCAGACCATCCGGCATATATTTAGACCTGACTTCGCTGATCGACGGGTCGATCCCGCTGATGTTGAAAAGGTCGATTACAGGGACAGAATGTCTTTCGCATACTGCCTTGATTGCGTCGACATAGTCCTTAAGATTATGGCCGCGTCCGTTCGGAATGTAATCATATGTGAATGCGGTGCCCAGGATGCCGCTGGTTCCTCGGCCGTATCTGTGGGTCGGGGTGATCCATATAAGTCTGGAATTCGGATGGGCTGCCAGGATTCCCGGGATGATTGTGTTCAGGGCTCCGTAGAACGAGATATCGCCCTTGTCATCTATGGTACCGAGCGGAGTCTCGTGGCCATAGTCATTTGTACCCATATATATGGTTATGACATCAGAGTCAGGAATCGAGGTGTAGCGGTTGATCAGAGGACTGTTGCTTGTTCCGTAGTCCGATGTTGCGCTCACGCAAGAGCCTGAGACTCCCATTGCTTTCATACTCAGTGGGTTGAGGAACTCGTTGAGGAATTCCCAATATGTCTTTGTGGTGCCTGATCCTGCAGTTATGCTGTCGCCGATGCAGGTGAAACTCTTGTCATACCAATAGTTCGACTCCTTTTCCTCCAAACCGCTCTGAGTGATGATCTGCAGCACTGTGCCGTCAGCCAGTATCAGTGAGATGTAGTACGAGTTGCCGAGATCCACCTTGCTGAAGGTCTGGCTGCCTTGAATGGCTGTGCCGGCTTCCTCCATATACCAGATCGAAGGATCGCTGGCGTCGAGATAGTCCTCAGGTGAGTCTCCGTCCAGACTGAAGTCGATGACCGCATCGTTGGTCTTCTTCACTGTGACACCGATTGCGGAACCGTTGCCTGTGTAGGTGGTTGAAACCCATCCGCCAGATGCAAGAGAACTGTTGGTCGGAGTGGCTGTGTTGACATTGGTGTAGTAGCCCCAGACATAGCCGTCCTTAGGTTTGATGGTCACTCCAGAAGGTACGGTGACAGTGTATGGGAATATCGAGGCACGGGTGTTCTCGCTTGTGTGGCCGGAACTGTACCTGTTGCCATGTACCAGCGAATATGGAACCTTCACGATTTCTTCTCCGCAGTTGCCTGCTGCCTTCACCTCCTGCCAGGTCGAGCCGTTGTCAAAGGATATATGCCATAGCCCGCCGCCCGCCTTCAGAACAGGGGCGGCTGCGTCGTTGGATATGACAGGAATCTTGCTGCCGCTCTGACCTAGATGCCAGGCTCCGTTTACAGTCCAGTAATATATGCCGTCTGCCACCTGTCTGACTCCGACGATAGGGAAGTCCTCTTCATTTTCTTCACCGTTCGGGTTGTGGTAGATGGTGACTGATCCAGTCTGAGAAAAGTTAAGCATATAGCCTATGACCGCTGACTTTTCCACCAAAGGCATAACCGATGCTATGTGTTCTCCCTTTCTTAGGGCTTTTACAATAGTCTGGAGTGATGATGCATTGACATTCAACTTGTTGATCAGATTCTGAGTGCTCTCGTGAACTATGCTTGTCGGGATTTCCAGAACAGTCCCGTCTGCAGTGGTAAGAATGATGTAACTGTCCGCAATCTCGATGTCTGTGAATATGGCTTCGTCACTGCCATTGTCAATCTCGCCGTAAAACCTCCAGCTGTTTCCGTTGTCAAAAGATATATACCATCCGTCTTCAGCAACTCTGAACATAGGGGTGATATATTTACCGTTGCAGTCGTCTGCCACGACAGCTGGGATCTTTTCTCCATCCTCGTCAGTAAGCCACTCGTCATCGGCAGTCCAATAGTAGGAAGCTTTCCTGATGCCGATCTTCGGAGCACTGCCGTCCTGGCCATCCTCTCCTTTCTCACCGTCCTGGCCGTCCTTGCCGTGATAGATGGTCACCGTGCCTCCCTTGGCAAATACGAGCGAGTAACCGATCTCCACTCCATCCTCGCATATCTTGGTGACACCTGTCACATAGTCATTCTCCTGCAGCGCCTGCATCACCACCTGCAACGCCTCAATGTTGGAATTCAGCCTGCTGCACACCTTCTCAAGCTCCTCGATGCGCTGCTCATGCTCATTGAGCTTGTCCCATATCTCCGAATCATCGAAGTTCACACAAGAAACCATACTCGCCGCAGCCCCCACAGCCATCACCACCGCCGCAAAAGCCGAAATTATATATCTTTTCATATTACACTGTTAGATATCCCCTTGCTCAAATACCTCTTTGGTCTAGTCCCTATGTCCCATAGTTCCCCTTATCCAAAAATTCCAGACAAATGTCGCCAATCTTTTCCGAACCGCCAAACCTTAAGCCACGCCAAAGTGGCTCTGGTTGCATATATGTGCGATTCGCGTGGCCTAAGGTCAGACGCAACCGACCTTAGGCCACGCAAATGTGGCATATACGCTCTGAGAGCCCGATCGGTGTGGCCTGAGGTTTGGGCTGTGCAGAGGGGAATCTGCTGTGGAGGTGGAAGTTAGACTAAATCTTCTCTGAAAAGATTGCCTTGAGCTCGTTGATGGATAATGGCTTGACCATGATGTGTCTGTGGTCGAATTCTTCCGTTTTTTGCGGTGGGACTCTCTGAAGGAATGTCTCATAGTTGAGCAGACTGTGTTTCTGACCAGGGAAAAGTTCAGACACGATGACACAAACTTCCTGGCATAAGATTTCCTTACCATCGACAATGTGCTTCATCTGTGGCTCTTTAGGCAGGATGATGTGTCCGCTATCGAAAACCACAGACAGAGGAGTGATCTCTCCCTGAATCTGAGCGATCAAAGGGAATGGCATCCAGACATCGGTCTTCTGCTTTTCGTGAAGGTAATTGCCGAAACTGTGATAATCGTACGCGAATTCTTCCAACTGTCTGATTGTTATGGATATATGCAGGGTTGCACACGATAAGTCGACCCATTCGCATTTGAATGTTTCGCGGACATTCTTAAGGAAAGATATGTTCATATTGTGGTCATATTCCACATATCTTCCTATGTCTGAAATGCTTACCTTATCTTCTTCTACGATGATGTGCTTTGATTTCCAGAGGTTTGCAATCTTTTCCGCAATTTCGTACAGCAGTGTTACATCCCTGTCTGTTGATGGGACCGGTAGGGCAAGTTTTATTTCTTTACTGTTCTCAATGCCGATGATCTGGACGCCTCTTCCTATTCTGGATGTATCATATATTACCAACGGACCATCCGGTTTGATCTTTCCTGTGTCAATTCTTCCGTGGTCGTCAAGTGTTCCATATTTCCAGCCGGTGCCGCCAATGATGTCCGCTATGCCAAGCGGACGCTTGATCAGTCGTGAATTCTGAATGCAGATCTCGCGTGCCATACTCTAAAGCTTTATTCTGTTTAATACAGTTTCTATCACATCACTTCCTTCTGGGAATATCTCTGCCAGAAGGTCGGTTGTCTTGTTCTCTTCCTTGAATTCCAGCTCTTCCTGAGTGATAGGGAGAATCTGATGGAACATCACGGTCTTGCCGCTTGACAGATTGCAGCTTGCTTTTGGATACAGGATGTCAGATCCCGGGTAAATCAGGAGTGAGTTGTTATATGGGAGATCATCGGTGTAAGGAAGGCCGTCTTCAGTGCCAACGGAGTGGCCTACGCACAGCCAGGAATCTGTGTATAAAGGCAATCTGGCTATTCGACCAAGCAATCTTACAGGCCAGTAATATTTCTCATCCTTGAACGATTCTGAATCAAGATTCCAATCTGACGGGAGGTATATGATGTACTCAGAGTGCTCCGACAAGAGATAGTCCAGGCGTGTCTGTTTGTCAATGTCCATACGGTAAGCTCCTGCTCCGATGGTGCAGAGGGTGTAATAGTCACGTCCCTCCTGTGGAGGAATCATTGCGATGTCCAGATGGATGTCAGGGGATATGATTTCGTGCAGCACCTGCTCATACTGGCCGAAGGTCTCATTGATGTAACTTTCTATTTCGTTCTGCTGTGTTTCTGAGTACATATAGAACTCTTGGGCATTAGGCTTTGCAGACAAGGCCTCTTTCCAAAGATATATGATCTGGTCCTTCAGCGTCTCGATGTTATCTGACCATATATATGCGAGTCCTATGTCGTCCTTTACAGCTCTGATGTTCTTGATCTCCAGAGTGGCGAAGTTCTTATATACCCTTAACTTCTTGACATCTTTCCACGCCATTGTGGTGAGCCTGATATATTTCTCGCCGTGGTTGTCAGCTGTAATCATATGCGTTACACCTTCTGGAGTGATGACTGGGAACACATTGATCTTCTTGAATTTATTGTACATCTGTATCAGATTCAGCACAAGAGCTCCTTTACAGATGCCGACAATCACCAGCACCTTTATCAGCCTCGGAATGTCACCGAAAACTATCGCCAGGCATACGCCGACAACAATAATGAACAGATATGCAAAATTCGCAAAAGAATATACGAACAGATTGTCCCACAGCGCGTCCTTCAAAAACGCACCCAGACTGCCCGGCATCTTTGATCTGATGTCGTCTTCCACCTGTACATCCTTGATGTCAGGCAGTTTGTCGAATGAATATTTCTTCATAGTATTAAGATCCGGTTTCTGTCTCCGGCCTCCTGCAAATGTCGCCAATCTTTTCCAAAACGCCAAACCTAAGGCCACGCCAAAGTGGCTCTGGTTGCATATATATGCGATTCGCGTGGCCTAAGGTCAACTGCAACCGACCTTAAGCCACGCAAATGTGCCTTACACGCTCTGAGAACCCGATTGGCGTGGCTTAAGGCTTCGGGAAAGTAGGTCGTTGGGCAACAGATTCGGAACTTGAGGCTCAGTTGACGCATATAATCGATTGTCTGACCTGTGGTTTTTCGAAGAAATATTCCGAAATTTGGAATTGCTATTTTGATTGACTATGAAGAAATTGTTTATCATATTTTCAGTGGCGCTCCTGGCCGTTTCGTGTACAGGGTTCGATGATTCTGCCATCTGGGATGAACTTAATGATCATAAAGACCGTATCGAGAGACTGGAAGAAGTTTGCAGTCGTCTCAATGCCAATATTTTAGCGATGCAGGAGATTCTTGATGCCATCAGCCGGAATGACTATGTGACAAATGTGGAGAAAATTATCGAAGACGGGGTTGAGATAGGTTACAGTCTGACCTTTGCCAAGGGTGGTACTGTCACTATC
>CANBDZ010000101.1 GCA_947367375.1 uncultured Bacteroidales bacterium
GACACAGTCATCCCCGACCCGATCGGGGATCTCCTCGCCGAAGCCACATCTCCTGAAACCTCAGATGAGACCTCCGACGAAACCTTCGACGTCATCCGTGACACCACCAGCCTCAGAGACAGACTCCTCGCTGACGCTTCCCCTGCCGGCAAGACAGAAACAAAACCGGAAGAAGCTGTAGAACCTTCAGAAACCTATAGATTTGAAGACTTCCCAGAAGATGAGCCTGTACGCAAGAGACGCCTTATATCAATAGGAGTGTCCAGAGCCACTTCAGACACCCCGGTACTTGGAGTCTATGATGTGTTTATGCCTGAAGTACCGAATTTGGATGAGAATATTCCGTCTGAACCTAATGGAGCAGACCCAAGTCCAAATGACACCACAAGCACTGTCCCTCCGCAGCCTGCAAGGGCAATGATGAGGAGCCGGACAGAATACTACGACTTATACGATCACGAGATACCTGTGTCATTCGGAGTGTCAGCAAGGTTCAAGCTTACAGACAGGGTATCCCTTAACACTGGAGTAAACTACACCAGATACACTTCTACAAGAAACAGAAGATTCGTCGGCACATCTCGGAAACAGACTGACAAACAGAATGTCCACTATCTCGGAATACCTGTCAGATTTGACTGGGCAGCCGTAAACAGAAAGCATTTCAACTTCTATCTTGGAGCCGGAATGCAGATGGACAAATGTGTCTATGCAACTGTAGGAGACGAGAGACTACATGAAAAGCCAGTACTTTTCAATCTCAATGGAACTATGGGCTTCCAGCTCAACATCACCCCACGCGTCGGTCTCTACTTCGAGCCGGAGGCCAACTTCGCCCTTAACGAAGGCACCCTTCAGACCTTCCGCAGCGACGAATCGTTCATGCTCACCGCACGAGGAGGTCTCAGATTTAACTTCTAATACACATTTCAGGAAGTATTCTGACAATACTCCCGTTATATGGAAAAATCAATCTATATGAAAAGGTTTATAGCACTTACAGCTGCGGGCATGATGCTCCTCACCTCATGTTCCGGATTAGAGTACCTTTGGGTCAAGGATCCCATCAAGATCTCTTCACCGACTCCCCAAGAGCAGATTACAAAGGTCACTTTGAATGAAACTCAGACCGGTTATGTCGAAGCCGGCAACAAAATGGCATTCAGATTCCTCGACGCTATGTTCGACGGAGACAATCTCATATGCTCACCTCTCAGCCTTCAGTATGCTCTGGCGATGACTGCAAACGGCGCCAGCGGCGAGACCCAGCAGGAGATCATCGACTTTCTGGGATATGGTTCAGAAGGTATTGACGCTCTCAACGAGTACAGCAAGGCTCTTCTGGAACAGCTCCCGGCTGTAGATCTCGATGTCAACCTCAAGGTGACTGATGCATTGATAGTCAGCAACGACTTCCCTCTCCTTCCTGAATTCCAGCAGACCGTAGAGAAGAATTACTATGCGGCTGTTGACAATATGGATTTCTCTGATCCGGGAGAGATTGCAGCACGCATCAACAAATGGGTCAAGAAAAGCACAGACGGCTTTATAGACAAGCTCCTGGAGGCAGACGAGATTGACGAGGATGCTGTCGCATACCTGATGAACGCTTTATACTTCAAGGCAAAATGGGCAGGCAGCAAGCACTCCCCTATGTTCCGCGAAGAAGGCACCAGACCAGAGGACTTCACTCTCAGCAACGGCACAAAAGTCAAAGTCGACATGATGAGAAACTCCGGATACCACCAGTATGCGGTAATGGACGGTTACAAGGTGCTCGTACTGCCATATGCAGGAGGTAAATTCAATATGTACATCCTTCTCCCGGACAAAAATGACATAGAGGGACTTGTGAATAAACTCCAGGCAACAGCATGGAGTGACATTCTCAACAATCTGAAACAGGGTGTAGAAGTAATAGTCCGTCTGCCGAAATTCAGTATTGAGAACAAATACGATCTCTCGGAAGCGCTCGTCAGTCTCGGAGTGGAAAAGGCCTTCCAGGAAGGACGTGCAGAATTCGACATGATGTTCCAGCCAAAGCCAAATTACTATTACTGGATCAACAAGGTCATTCAGAAATCAAGGATCAACGTGTCAGAATGGGGCACAGAAGCCGGCTCTGTCACAGTAGTAGAAATGGCTGGTGATCTTGCAGCTGGTCCACCTCAAGAAATAATAGAGTTCTACGCAGACCATCCGTTCGTATTCATCATCGGTGAGGAAACCTCAGGCACGATACTTTTCGAAGGCGTAGTCACAAACCCATAACAACGTAAGGAGTTCTATTTATATTGCGGGACGAGCACTTCATAGTGATCTTCCCGCAATTTCATATATTTCAAGGAAATGTCGCGATTTTCGCGAAATTTTCGCGATATTTACTTGGAATTTACCCCCCCCCATTAAATTTGCAGAAAATGCCTTAAAACGCAGCAGATTGGCCAAAAATCAGCCGTAGCGATAGTACTATATTCAAAGGAATCCGTCATAACATTAGAGGACGGCGAGGAAGTAAATATATAAACTAAAAAATACACGATTATGAAAAGATCAACTTTTATGATTACGCTTATGGCGTTGTTTGCAGCAGTATTTATGTTGACAAGCTGTGAAAAGAATGAATTACCTGCAGGTACAGGTACTTTAGTAGTGGAGGTTTCAAGCCCGAAATATGACTCTGAAGTAGAAATCTTTCCTTACGGCATGAGCGATCAGGCCTATCCGATCGCAGGTGAGTCATTCAAGAAAGGAGCGTCAAAAACCTTTACATTTGTATTGAACGCAGGTGATTATGTAGTAGAATGCGGAGGAGCTGTCTCTATAGATGGCCGCAGCAGCGTAACTGTCCAGATCCAGGTTGGCCAGGAGCACAAAGTGAAGTTCGTAGGAAAATAAATGGACACATTCAACTGGCTGTTTCTCGTTTACTATATTTTAAAGGCCATCCATAGCCCGATCTCCACACAGTCATCCCCGGCCAGACCGGGAACCTTGTAATTTACTCAGACAAATGAACGAACTTGACAATAAATATCGCAGGTCACTTGGACTTTCAGAGGTTTCGCCTTCATGGACGCGTGTAGAGGTGCAGGATGAGGTGTTTTATCACGACGGGAAGAATGTCCTCAAAGAGATCCGTAACGATAAGGAAGGATATTTCGAATGTGACCTGACCGAGCCGTTGCCTGGAAAATTCAGCAAGACCGTCACAGGAAAATTCAAATCTGCCGGTATATACTTTTCTTACTCGTGCCCACATGTCAGAATTGGCAATATTATTTCACAAAGAACTTATATAGAAGATGTGACCGAGAATATAGAGCGCTGGCTCGACGCTTGGAAGGACGACACATCTGAAACCGACCTTGCAGAACTTGAGGAATTTTCAAAGACACCAAGATCGTTACAGAAATATAGAGAAGGTGATTTCTATGCCTTCAAGCTCAGCAGAAGGCAGTGGGGATTCGGACGAATCATTTACGATATTCATAAAAGAAGAAAATCAGAAGAGTTTATAGCCGGTAAGAACTACGGTCTGTGCAACTTGATGGGTCATGCCTTGATAGTCCAGGTGTATCACCATTTATCTTCTGACCCCAATATAGGCATAGAAGAACTGAAAGGCAAAAAGATGCTTCCGTCCCAGCCGATATTTGACAACAGATTCCTCTATGGCGATTACAAGATCATCGGCAACTCCCCTATTGAAATGTCTGAGGTCATTCCATTAGAATCGTTTGGACGCAGCCTGGACAGAAAACATCCATTCTGGTATCTCCAATACGGTCTTACATACAGGGAAAAGTGCACGCATCCATTCCTTGTTTCCAAGGAATATAGGAATGAATCAATAGGATTCCGTCTGCATGTCACTGAAAAACTGATCAAAGATTGTATCGCTGCAGGCAGCAATGCCCCTTATTGGAAACAAGATTATCTTTATATTCGCGAAGATTTAAGAAACCCGGCGAATGCAAAGACGCGCCGCCGTATATTCAGGCATTTCAGAATCAAGAGCATATGAGACATAGTAGAGCATATATGAAACATGTGATGGAAGCTGCAGATGATGCACCTCTGTTGTATTTCGGTTCTCCATACAGTATTCAGACATATTCAACTGTGAAGACCTGGTTTGTAAAGGTCACAGAAAAAGCTCTCCTGCTCTGCTCATTTCCGACAGCAATCATCATAATATTGCTTCTTGTCGCACCTAAAGACTGGCCGATTGGAGAACAGATTGCATTCTGCTTCGTACCGTTTATGGTGGGTATGCCATTCGCCTGGATCTTCACTTTCATCCAAGGATATCTCTTGCCTAAGCGTGTCAAACGGATATTCAATGAGATAAGCGAAGCGGCATTTGTCGGATTTGAGAAGAAAGAGCTTGATCCCGGATACACACAGCTACTAAGCAATAATGAAGAATGGCATTTGGAATTCTACCAGATAAATAACAGAAACATGATAGCCTTGCTGGCTATATTCAAACCCAGAATTGATGACCAGGAGCTTGACGAGACTATACTTGAAGAACAGTTCAAGTCGTTTTGCGAGAAGAGATGTGCAATGCTAAAAAACAAATCCTTAGCGCAATATGTCAATGTCTACCCTTACCATATCAGGGTCAATCTTCCAATGAAACTGAAATTGACGACACCGGATTACAGGAATGTGTATCATGACCTCAAGGCCTTCGTGGATTCGATCAACTGCGAAATAGTATTGGTAGAATCTTACTCAGCCTCCAAACTATAAACTACATCAATTTGATATATATAAACGGCTTTACTATATTTTAAAGGCCATCCATAGCCCGATCTCCACACAGTCATCCCCGGCCTGACCGGGGATCTGCATTTCACAAATGGGATCGGTAACTATAGAAGGATAAATCGGAATTTTGTAATCATGTCCTGCCCACTCTGAGACTTTGACTAAAAAACAGCTGTTTTATTGCCAAGGTGTACCGTAAAAAGGTATAAAACCTCAAAATTGCATACACCTTGACGAATAATTCCGCATTTCTTTGTCAAGGTGTTCTGTCTGCTCAGAGGTGGTTATTCAGGAACTCCCATTTATCATATTATAGAATAAGACATGCCTAAGATGGAAGGAATAAGACGGCTGGAGAAGATTTTCTTCGCATTGTCACATTTCAGACTGTTTTTGCATCTTTAAGCCCAAACACTAAATACTCATGAAAAAACTCTTATCAATTCTGGTTTTAGTCTTGGGCCTGGCCTCTTGTACTAAGTACGAGCAGTTCCCGGTCAGACCTGTTTCATTCGAAATTGGCGGCAAGACATATTATTCTGCAAAGGATACCCGTACCGTATACGGAAACATATTCAATGTTCCAGATCCCGACTCCTTGCGCATCATTAAGAGAGAAGGCCATCTCAGTATTTCATATTCCCGCACTTCGGATTTCATAAATCATGATATATATGGCATTTCTCTTGAGCTCAAAGAGGTGAAGGCCACATTTGAAACAGGACAGAAGATTTCCTTTGATGTGAGAGACGGGCTTGAAGCGTATCCAAGAGTGTCTTTCGCTCCTATAAAGACCAGCGACGCATCCGACCATGACATATACACTGCGGTTGACGGATGGATTGAATTTGACGAGATCGACTGGCAGAATAAGACGGTTTCCGGAAGATTCGAGTTCAATGCAGTCAGACAGGAAGATACCAATGTCTGTAATCATGACACAAGAATCAAAGTTAAAAACGGCTCTTTTACAAATATTCCGCTTGCAGTTTCAAGAACCCCTAATTCAAACAGCTTATGAAAAGGATAATTCTGACTATATTGACAGTCATCTGTCTTACCGGTTGTGACAAAATGTTTCTTGCGGCTGTTGACCTCAGCACCCCCGATCCTCAGTTGTCATTCAAGGCAAATGGAGAATTGTTCAAAACCACAGGAGCAAACACAAACACCTTGAGAATCTATGAAATACCTGGTGAAGGTTTCGCCATAACCCTCAGCGGAGGAGGTTACTGGGACACTGAGAACACTATGAAGTCAGCGGAAATTCATCTTAATTGCGGCATCTTCAAAGGATCACCGAAAAAAGGAACTCTTTATGCCTATACCGCTGAAGAGATGGACACATATCCGTACTTCAAGCATACAATATCCGAAAAGGTCGAAAGTTCATACGGAGGTTCAACCTACCAGCTCAAGACAATGTGGTACAACGCCTCTGACGGCTGGATCAAGATCAGCAAGATGAATAAGAATAAAGGCCTGATCTCCGGAAGTTTTGAGTTTAACGCGGTCTGCGATGACCCTTCGAACGGCGAGGTCATTGAAATCACAAAAGGCACCTTCAAAGACATTACATATATAGTAGTAAGCGGTTTCGACGCCAAGTAAATGAAATTAAAGACAGCCCCTGATCACTTCAATGTGAACAGGGGCTGTTATTGTGAATTATTGTTTTGTTTTCTTCAGGCGTCCGCTTTTCTTGAGGGCCTCAGAGATTATCCATTGAAGCTGGCCATTCGTTGAGCGGAATTCATCTGCCGCCCATTTCTCGATAGCTTCCATGGTCTGAGCATCTACTCGTAGGACGAAACTTTTGGTCTGCTCTTTAGGCATAGCTCTCTATTAATGATGAAGGGTTCCGGCATTTACTACAGGCTGAGCTGATTCATCTGAACAAAGGACTACAAGGAGGTTGCTGACCATAGCTGCCTTGCGTTCTTCATCAAGCTCAACAACGTTATTGTCAGCGAGCTGGTCAATAGCCATCTTCACCATAGACACTGCACCCTCTACAATCTTCTCCCTTGCGGAAATGATTGCATCCGCCTGCTGACGACGGAGCATCACTGCAGCGATTTCAGGTGCATATGCGAGGTAATTGATACGAGCCTCGATAACCTCGATTCCTGCCATATCAAGACGCTCTGCGAGCTTCTGCTCAAGCTGATCGTTGATCTCATCTGCATTTGAACGAAGGCTGAGCTCACCCTCTACTGCTGAATTGTTATCATAAGCATAGTATCCTGCCACCTGACGGAGAGCAGCGTCACTCTGCACGGCAACGAAGTTTGCAAGTGCCTCCATGCGTGTCTCGCTTGCTGATTTTGTAGTTATGGCAGTCTGTCCGTTGTTGACCTGAGTTGTTGTTGCAGGCTTAGGGGCATCAATGTTAAAGACAGCCTTGTAGATTTCCTCAGCCTTAACCTTCCACACGAGCACAAGACCAATCATAATAGGGTTACCCATCTTGTCATTGACCTTGATCGGTTCTGCATTCAGGTTGCGGGCGCGAAGAGAAATCTTCTTAACACTCATCAGAGGATTGATCCACCAGAAACCTTCCTTGAGGAAATTACCACGGTATTTTCCAAAGAACACAAGTACTCTGGCCTGATTCGGCTCGATCACCATCAATCCGAACAGCATTACAAAACCTAAAAGAATGGCAACTACACCAAGAATGGCAGTAAGACCATTGTCCACATTGACAGCATTGACGATTCCCCAGACACCGGCCGCCATGACTGCCAGCGAAACGAAAAACATTACAAAGCCGTTTGCCTTGAAACCTTTGTACTCAAAATTCAAATTCTGCTCCATATTTCTAATGATTAAATGATATCAAATTGATATCACAAATGTAATGCAAATTACTTAGATTCCAATAGTTTGTCATTAAAATTCTGAAAATATCATGCAGTTCAGGCTTATAGTTGCCTCTTGCGTTTCATATACGGAATCCGTAATTTTACAAGGACAAATCTGGATTTATGTTACAAGATATTATCAAAAATATACTGTCAGTCGGAGCTGGAAGCTTTATCGGTGGAATAGGCCGATATCTCATATCGCTTGCAATGAAAGGAGTTAGCAAAGGCTTTCCTTGGGCAACGCTTGCGGTAAATTTGTCAGGCTGCCTAATGATAGGCCTGCTCTGGGGATTCCTGAGTCGCAATGCCTCAGAGGGTACTTCCTGGGGGTTATTCCTGACTGTGGGACTATGCGGCGGTTTCACGACATTCTCCACATTCTCAAAAGAAGCCTTGACCATGCTTCAGGCAGGACAGACATGGGGTTTTGTTAGTTATATCACCATGAGCGTCCTTGCAGGAATAGCATTGGCAGCGCTTGGATATTATATCGCCCGATAATCTTGAGCAATGACTGGAATTGAAAGAGAGAAAGCAACCGTATCGTTGATGATACGCCTATACTGCAGAAAGAAGGAGGGCAACAGAAATCTGTGCAGTCAATGCCGTGAGTTGGAAGAATATGCCCACAAGAGACTTTCAGCTTGCAGATATGGTGAGCAGAAGACATCATGCAAGAAATGCCCTACACATTGTTACAAGAAGGACATGAGAGAAAAGATTCGTAAAGTGATGAGATTCGCAGGTCCAAGAATGATCTTATACCATCCGCTTGAAGCAATCAGGCACATGCTCCAATGAAAGTAAACATAGCATTATAAAAAACGATTTATCTAATAGTCATCCCCGGCCTGACCGGGGATCTCTTATATATAGTCAGTTCCCTATTTATCAGCGAGTTCTATGCAAAAACCGGACACAAGACACGACCTACTTGCATTTCACATGTGAAATGCATAATTTTACAAGGACAAATCGGTACTTTAATATATGAAACGCCTGATTTACATACTGTCGGTTCTAACATTGCTGCTCGCATTCTCGCATAATGTGAATGCTACCAGGCAAGCCCGAGACATCATCATCATTGACAAGGTAGAGCATAGACTGGATAAGGTTCTTCTTTACCAACTTGATTCTGTCACATATGATGCTCTTGAAAAGAAACTCGAATTCGACAAATTCCTCTCCTCCGTTTGCTGGAGGGGACATATTTCCACTTTTGAAGTCAAGGGCAAGAAGCTCTATCTGAATAGCATCAGAACATATAAGGAACACACAGACTTCAATGGTCTGTTGGATCAGTATAAGGATAGGAAAGGAAGGATCTTTGCTTCATGGGTTTCTGGAACATTCATATGTGTTACCGGAGAATGCATACATGTTACTGATAGCGGATTTGATAGTGTCCATAAGCAGGAAACCGAGCTGATTGTCGAGAGTGGTGTTGTCATCTCTTCTAGGACATATTTCAATAAGACCAATGGAACATCAGATATTGACGATGCCAGAAGCATTATATCACAGAACCTGGACTTAAGTAAGATCAAAGCTCCCCGACCTCGCGCTGACGTTTTGGTAAAGGCCTCCAAATTCAGCAATGAAGGCAAAGTGATCGAATGGTCAGTCAAGCCCTTACGAGGATATGACGATCTGTCTGCTGATATGCAGGAAATGATAGTTAAAGAGGTCAATAGAGTCTTCAATCTCGTTGACTGGAAAACCTACTGCCGAGATGGAGAATGGCATTGGATCTATCCAGGGGGTATTAC
>CANBDZ010000102.1 GCA_947367375.1 uncultured Bacteroidales bacterium
ACTGCTTAGGCTGTACATCCGGCATCTTGCCTTCAGGCCATATGTTCTGCTTGAGGTATCTGGCGCGGGCATTGTCGCTGTTGTATCTGTCCATCAGTGCTACCTCTGCCTCAATCTCACCGATGTATCCCATCTGCTTCATGAACTCAACTCCTCTTTCCAGTCCATATGCTCCATGCCCCTTGTCTGCGTAAAGATGCAGTTCGGCAGGAATGCCCATTCTGCGCAGCTGCCTGTAAACCAATGTGGATGTCTGCGGCGCATAGATGTCCTTTCCTCCGTGGTGGAGGCTCATCGGGCATGTCTTTTCATCGAATTTGAACACGTCGCTCAGAAATACATCGTTGCCGTAGCCTTGTCTCAAAGCCGGTGTGCCGTTTTCAGCATCTGTGGTTCCGTAGGCCGGAGCATTTATGATGGCCCAGTTTATATGGCACGGGATGTCGTCTGTCCTGTCTGTCCTTTCTCTTCCCGTTTGTCCTTTCCCTTCCTCTCTTTCTGTCTGTCCTGTCTGTCCTGTCTGACCGGATCGGGAATCTACTCTGCGAGGAAGCCTCCGACAACTTTCTCTGCTTCTGCAAGAGCGGTCTGAAGGTCGTCATTGATGAGGGTGTAGTCGAACTTGCCTGCCGCGAATTCCATCTCTGATGCAGCTTTTGCAACTCTCTTCTCTATAGCCTCCATGGTATCGGTTCCACGACCTATGAGCCTTTCGCGGAGAATCTCTACTGATGGAGCCTGGATGAATACAGAGAATGCCTGATCCCCGAAGATTCTCTTGAGATTTACGCCACCCTGGACGTCGATGTCGAAGATGATGGTATGTCCTTTGGCCCAGATTCTTTCTACCTCGGATCTGAGGGTTCCATAGAACGATCCCGCATATACTTCTTCATATTCCACGAACTTGTCTTCTGCAATCATCTGTCTGAACTCGTCTGATGTGAAGAAATAGTACTCGACGCCGTGCTGTTCCTGGCCGCGTGGAGCTCTTGAAGTAGCTGATATTGAGAACTCAAGCTCCGGATGGAGGCCTAAAAGATGGTTTACAACTGTGCTTTTGCCAGCTCCAGAAGGTGCAGAGAATATGATTACTTTATTGTCCATGGTGATATGTGAAGAATTAGCTTCCGTATTATTTTAATTTTCCGCAAAAATAGTTATTTTTGCCAAGATTTTGAGACAAGCAAACGATTTTTAAACAAATTATACGATTATGATTTCTTACAAGGAACTCGGCCTCGTGAACACCAAGGAAATGTTCGCTAAGGCTATCGAAGGTGGCTATGCCATCCCTGCATTCAACTTCAACAACATGGAGCAGCTTCAGGCTATCATCTCAGCAGCAGCTGAGACTAAGTCTCCAGTTATCCTTCAGGTTTCAAAGGGTGCTCGTCAGTACGCTAACCAGACTCTCCTCCGTTACATGGCAGAGGGTGCTGTAGAGTACGCTAAGGAGCTCGGTTGGGAGAACCCACAGATCGTTCTTCACCTCGACCACGGTGACTCTTTCGAGACTTGCAAGAGCTGTATCGACATGGGCTTCTCTTCAGTTATGATCGACGGTTCACACCTCGAGTATGATGAGAACGTAGCTCTTACTAAGAAGGTTGTTGAGTACGCACACCAGTTCGACGTAACAGTTGAGGGTGAGCTCGGAGTACTCGCAGGTGTTGAGGATGAGGTTAGCTCAGACCACCACACTTACACTAAGCCTGAGGAGGTTGTTGACTTCGTGACTAAGACTGGTTGCGACTCACTCGCTATCTCTATCGGAACTTCACACGGTGCTTACAAGTTCACTCCAGAGCAGTGCACAACTGACCCTGAGACAGGTCTCCTCGTACCTCCAATGCTCGCTTTCGACGTTCTCGAGGGTGTTGAGAAGGAGCTCCCAGGATTCCCAATCGTACTCCACGGTTCATCATCAGTTCCACAGGACGAGGTTGCTACTATCAACCAGTACGGCGGTGCTCTCAAGGCAGCTATCGGTATTCCAGAGCCATGGCTCCGCAAGGCTGCTGAGTCTGCAGTTTGCAAGATCAACATCGACTCTGACTCACGTCTCGCTATGACAGCAGCTATCCGCGAGGTATTCGCAACTAAGCCAGCTGAGTTCGACCCACGTAAGTACCTCGGTCCAGCTCGTGACAACATGAAGAAGCTCTACATCCACAAGATCGTTAACGTTCTCGGATCAAACGGCAAGGCTGAGTAATCTCACCGCTTCGTAAACGAGTGACCAAGTCACTTAGCATAGCTGACCTCCCACCCGGAGGTCAGCTTTTTTTATATCCCTACTGCTCGCATGCTGTTTTCCCTCGCAATTTGCTCACGGGGGTATTTTGAGCCGACCCCTGTGAGTGCTGATCGCCCTCTGGCTGCGTTCTGAGGCACATCGCCACTCACGGGGGTGCCGCCAAAATACCCCCGTGAGTGCTTTGGCTGTTTCTGTGAGTGCTTTGGCTGTTTCTGTGAGTGCTCAGGCTGTTTCTGTGAGTGCAGAGAGATTTGTTAAAAAAAAGACAAAACTTTAAAAAAAG
Source organism: uncultured Bacteroidales bacterium (assembly GCA_947367375.1). Lineage (GTDB taxonomy): Bacteria > Bacteroidota > Bacteroidia > Bacteroidales > UBA932 > Cryptobacteroides. The sequence continues at coordinate 2,544 of CANBDZ010000102.1, forward strand.
AGAAAAACCTGAAGAATCTTTTTTATAAGTTGCTGCTACTCTAAGGGCATCTGCATATATTTATTCCACTCAAAATATTTGTCAATATGCGTGAATTATCGTTGAAAGACTTATTTGATGGGAATTTCTATCACATAAGCACAGAGGGGCTGGAGCAGGTCACCCTATTGAAAGATGAAGAGGATTACAGGATTGCCTGGAACTATCTTGCGTTGGTTGCTTGGAGGACAGGTGTGGATATAGTCGCATTTGTCTTGATGTCAAATCACATCCACACACTTCTGGCCTGTCGCGATGTCATGCAGGCTAAGAAGGCAATCAATCTGTTCAAGCAATTGCTGTCAACGTATCTCCGAAATAAGTATGGAATGTCTCAGGTGATGCATAATTCTTGTGATTCCATCTCTTTGATAGATTCCATAAAGTATCTCAGAAACTGCATAGCCTATATTTTCAGGAATCCGATAAGTGCAAGGATATGCCTGAAGCCGGAAGACTATAAATGGTCCAGCTACTACTCTTGTCTTAAGCCTGCTGCTGTTTGTGGTGAAGCAAGGAAGATATCTGATATGACATATACAGAGAGGCGCAAAGTGATGCACACTGGCAAGGACCTGTCAGAGTGCCCCTTCTCTGTGAATGATGAAGGGTATGTAACTCTGGATTCATTTGTCAGAAACGATATCGTATCCAATGCATTCTTGAATTCAGGAAAGATGCTTATGTATCATCTGGGTAGCTGCAATGATGCCAAGACGGAGTACGAACTGGTCTATCAGCCAATGATGGAGGCAACTGATAACGATATGTATGATGCAGTCTCCAAATATGTTGCTGTGCGCTTCCGGAGTAAGGCAATTTCGGATCTCACTACTCCGGAAAAATGCTCAATACTTAAGACCCTGTTCTTTAATCACAAGACAACAGTTCCCCAGCTTGCAAGAATCATGGGCTTGTCGCGAGAACTGGTGAGGAAGATGCTTTCTCAGTGATTTTGTAGTGGAAAACGCTCACGGGGGTATTTTGAGCCGACCCCCGTGAGCACCGACCGCCCTCTGGCTGCATTCTGAGGCACATCGCCACTCACGGGGGTGCCGCTAAAATACCCCCGTGAGTGGCGATAGCGTAGAAAATAAAAGCAGAGATTCCAATCGGGATCTCTGCTTCTGATTTACGGCTCCGCTGTGGAACCTTATTTTGTTGCGATGTAGTCGTCGTAGTCTTCCATTGCACGGACGATGACGTCTTTTGCTACGTCTGGTCCGTAGATGCTGATGAACTGCATACGGCTTGTGTGCTCTCCTGGGATGTCCTTGTAGGTGCTGAAGTAGTGGATGAGGCGGCGGATGATGTCAACAGGAACCTGCTCGATGTCAGTCATTTCGCCATACACTGCGTCGCTCTTGAGGACTGCGATGATCTTGTCGTCGGCCTGGTTGTGGTCGAGGAGACGAAGACCTCCGATAGGGCGTGCGTTTACGATGATGTCTCCGTGGGTAACGTCCTTCTCTGTGAGGATACAGATGTCAAGCGGGTCACCGTCGCCTTCGATGTCAAGTCTTACGAGGGCTTTGTTGGTGAGAGCTGCCATCTTCGGACCGCAATATGTGCGTGGGAGGAATCCGTAGAGTGACGGTACGATGTTAGAGAACTTCTGAGGACGGTCAAGAGAAAGGTAGCCTGACTCTTTGTCCACTTCATATTTTACTGTGTCTGTAGGTACGATTTCAATGAAAGCCCTTACTTCTTCGGGCACGCTCTTTCCAAGGCTGATTCCGTGCCAAGGATGCGCTTTATGTGCGTTCTTATAGTCCATCTGCAATAGTTTTATCGCGCAAAGTTAGTAAAAGATTTTTCGCGTGTAGCTGAAATATCGATAAATCTTCACAAGATTATGCATCAATGTCCATTTTCAGGATTTTTTCTCCTACGATTCTGGCTGAAATGCCCACAAGTTCCTCGCAAGGACGCTTCTGGTAGTACTCGGCAGTCCTGTCAGAAGGCTCCGGTGATTCTTTGGCTGCAGGGGCTCCGCTGCCCATCGGGACCAGACCGAGAAGCTCCTTGCAGACTATGCTGCCGTTCAGTTCCTTGAAGCTTGCGGCCATATCCTGCACGAGGGCGTAGTTGGAAGTTCTGCCGCTCTTGATGGAAGGATCGGAAGCAGGGGATATAAGGCCGGCCAGCAGCACCATGCCGCTGACGCTGCCGCAGACTTCGCGCATGCGGCCCATGCCGCCGCCGAAGCCGGAGGATATGGAGGCGGCGAGCTCGTCGCTGAGACCGAACAGGTCGTTATATGCCAGCACGACCGCCTGGCAGCAGTTATATCCTTCTTCCTTGAAAAGCCTTTTGGCTTTGGCTACGCGTTCTTCGATGTTTATTTCTTTCATACATTTATATATTTACAGATACCTCGACTCCCTTCGGTCGCTCGGTATGACAGTGGTGTGACAGATGTCTCGACTTCGCTTGGTATGACAGTGCTGTGACAGATGTCTCGACTTCGCTCGACATGACATGTGGGGGATGCTCGACATGACATGTTAGTGATGCTCTGCATCACAAGTGAGTGTGCTCGGTATGACAGGTATGTGCTACATTCTTGTTATTTTTATTACGTTGCGGAGGTTGCGGATCTGGGAGATCACTTTGTCGAGCTCCAGGTTGCTTGGGACCGCGATCTTCATGCTGATCTCGTAGGTGCTCTGGCGTTCGTTTTCTGTCACGTTGAACATGCGGATCGAGGCTCTGAATGAGTTCACGATGTCCATAATCTCGTTGATCACATATGGCTCCAGGGCTGCTGTGACGCGCAGACCAGTCTGGAAGTTGCTTGTGCTCGGGCTTTCGCTCCACTTCACCTTCTGGATTCTGTACGGGTAGGTGTCAAGGAGGCGGGCGGCATTAGGGCAGGTCATTCTATGGATCTTGATTCCCTCAGTCCTTGTCACGAATCCGAACACATCGTCTCCGTAGATAGGGTTGCAGCATCTTGCCATCTTGTAGTCGATTCCGCGTACGTTCTTGGCGTCTATCACGAGGATGTCATCTCCGCCAGCCTTCTGGCGTGACTGCATTCCAGATGACTGCTTCTTGTCAGGCTCCTGGAACTGCACTTCGCTGTTCTGGGCCTCCAAGATCATATTCTTTACATCGGTGACGTCAAGTTCTCCCTCTCCGACCGCTGCATAGAATGCATTGATGGTCTTGTATGGGAGCTTCTTCATTATCGTCGCCATTGTCTCGTCGTCCAGCTCCATCTTCCAGTTCTTCAGACGTCGCGCAAGGAGTTCCTTGCCGTCAGCCGCCTTCTTGAACTCCGCTTCGCTGAGCTTCTGGCGTATCTTGTTACGGGCCTTGGTGCTGACCACGATGTTAAGCCAATCCTGTGAAGGCTTCTGATTCTTGCCGGACATGATCTCCACAACATCTCCGGTCTTGAGCTTCTCGTTGATCTTCACAGCCTTTCCATTGACCTTACCTCCGGTACATTTCACTCCGAGGTTGGTGTGGATGTCGAATGCAAAGTCCAGTACAGTGGCTCCTGCTGGCAGTTTGCGAAGCTCACCTGACGGAGTGAACACAAAGACCTCCTTAGTAGGCATTGACATAAGCTCGTCTTCGTAGTAAGCTGCCATAGGGTCTGTCTCAGATCCGAGCGGGCTTTCCAAAGCACGGCGAACTGCTGTAAGCCACTGAGTCAGAGTCTCTTCGTGGCGTATGCCTTTATATGACCAATGCGAGGCGAGACCACTCTCGGCCATATCGTCCATTCGTTTGGTTCTGATCTGTACCTCGATGAAGCTGCCCTCCCTGTTCTTTACTGTGATGTGAAGGGACTCGTAGCCGTTCGGCTTAGGGTTTGAGATCCAGTCGCGAAGACGCTTGGTGTCGGATTCGTACTCCTCTGTCACATATGAGAACACCTTCCAGCAGAGTGCGTGCTCGATGGCCCTTTCCTCTTCGCAGTCGATGATGAAACGGATCGCGAACACGTCGAAGACGCCTTCAAATGGCACCTTCTGCTTCTGCATCTTTTTGTATATAGATAAAGCCGTCTTTGTACGGACCTTCAGCTTATATTTGATACCCTCGTCCGAGAGCCTCTGCTTCAGCGGTTCGATGAACTGGGTCATCAGCTTCTGTCTGTCCTTTTCGGTACTCTTGAGCTTGTTGGTGATGAGACGGTACTGCTCTGGTTCGGCGTGACGGAAATATATGTCTTCCATCTCGCTCTTTATATTATAAAGACCGAGCTGGTGCGCCAGGGGGATGTACAGCATCATGGTTTCCAAGACCTTGCGTTCGCGTGATGACTTTGGGAACATCTCGAGTGAACGCATCACCTCGAGCCTGTCCGCAATCTTGATCACGGTCACACGAGGGTCCTTAGAATATGAGACTATGAGTTTCTTGTAGTTCTCGGCCTCAAGTTTTGTGTCCTTAGGCTTGATGGTGGAGATCTTGTTGAGTCCGTCCACCATTGTGTAGACGTCCTGGCTGAACTTCGCTGAAGCTATGTCGGTTTCGGGGAAGAACCTTGTTGCTTCGTGAAGAAAGACAGCTGCCACACATTCGGCCGAAAGACCGATCTCTTCATATACTATCTTTGCGACTTCGAGGGGATGCTCGATAAAGAGAGCACCGTTTCCTCGCTTCATGTCCTTCAACGCCTCTTCAGCTATTGCGTAGGCTGAAGTGACTGTCTCTATTCCTTTGCTGTCGTATCTTGGAAACAGTTTTTCGAAATCCATAATTGTGTTCATTTTATATGTGATTATCCTTTCCAGACCTTCAGGTACTGCTGCAGCGCCCACATCTCGTCGCGGTACTTCGCTGCTGCCATAAAGTCGAGGTCTGCTGCTGCCTTCTGCATATTCTTCTTCGCCTGCTCTACAGCCTTCTCCACCTGCTGGCGGCTCATCGAGCGGATCACCGGATCCTGAAGAACGGCTGCGAGGTCTGCCTGAAGGTAGCCGTCAATATATGCGGAATTGCTCTCTCGTTTCGAGTCGTGACCCAAGCCCACGCTGACCGTGCCTTTTCCGAGGTCTGACGGATCCGGGATGTATGTCGGGTCGTCGTAGGAGTTCGCCGCACTGACCTTGCCGTTGACTGTGTTTGCGAGGCGTGGGTTGCGCTGCTTGGTCTCCACTCCGGCTTCGTCCAGAAGCACATTCTTCTTGATGCTGACCTGGGTAGGGGTGATGCCGTGCAGCTTGTTGTACTCCATCTGCTTGGTGCGTCGCCTGTCGGTCTCGTAGATGGTCTGCTGCATTGAATCCGTGATCGTGTCGGCATACATTATCACCAGTCCGTTCACGTTTCGGGCGGCTCGTCCTGCCGTCTGCGTCAGGGCTCGTCCGGACCTGAGGAATCCTTCCTTGTCTGCGTCCAGGATCGCTACCAGCGAAACTGACGGGATGTCCAGACCCTCGCGGAGGAGGTTGACACCCACAAGCACATCGAACAGTCCGTTCTTGAAGTCCTCGATAATTTCGACTCGTTCCATCGTGTCCACGTCGGAGTGGATGTAGCGGCATCTGACGCCCATCTTTGTGAAGTACTTTTCCAGCTCTTCCGCCATACGTTTGGTGAGAGTGGTGACAAGTACCCTTTCGTCCCTCTCTTCTCTGATACGGATCTCTTCCAGCAGGTCGTCTACCTGGTTCTCTACAGGCCTTACCTCTATCGGAGGATCGAGAAGTCCGGTAGGGCGGACAACCTGTTCCACCACCAGTCCTTCCGATCTGTTCAATTCGTATTCTGCCGGAGTTGCGCTGACGAACACCTTCTGACCGGTAATAGCCTCGAATTCCTCGAACTTCAGCGGTCTGTTGTCAGCTGCAGCAGGAAGTCTGAATCCATAGTCTACAAGCACAGACTTACGCGAATGGTCACCTCCGTACATGGCCCTGATCTGAGGCAGGGTCACGTGACTCTCGTCGATGAAGGTGATAAAGTCTTTCGGGAAGTAGTCGATGAGGCAGAACGGTCTCATTCCTTCACTTCTGCCGTCAAAATAGCGGGAGTAGTTCTCGATTCCCGGACAGTATCCCATTTCCTTGATGAACTCCAAGTCGTACTCTACGCGCTGCTGCAATCTCTTGGCCTCCAAATGTTTGCCTATCTCCCTGAAGTACTCGCACTGGGCGTGCATATCATCCTGGATCTGGCTGATTGCCTTGATGCTTCTCTCCTTGGTGGTCACAAAGTTGCCGGCAGGGTAGATCGCAATCTCTTCAAGCTCATCGATGAATGCTCCTGTGAGAGGGTCGATGATGGAGATCTGCTCCACCTCGTCTCCGAAGAACTCGATGCGCACCGCATTTTCGCCATAGCCTATGCATATGTCCACAGTGTCTCCGCGGACTCTGAATGTTCCTCTCTTGAATTCTGTCTCAGTCCTTGAGTACAACGCATCCACAAGCTGATAAAGCAACCTTGTCATGCTGCGCTGCTCTCCGCGCTTGACCATGACGGTCTGCTCGTGGAAATCGGCAGGGTTACCGATACCATAGAGGCAGGATACACTGGATATGACGATGACGTCGCGCCTGCCTGAAAGCAGGGACGAAGCGGCGCTGAGGCGCAGCTTCTCGATCTCATCGTTGATGCTGAGATCTTTTTCAATATATGTGTCAGTCACAGGCAGATATGCCTCCGGCTGATAATAGTCGTAATAGGAAACGAAGTACTCGACTGCGTTATTCGGGAAGAATGACTTGAACTCGCCGTACAACTGTGCGGCGAGGGTCTTGTTG
>CANBDZ010000103.1 GCA_947367375.1 uncultured Bacteroidales bacterium
GACACCACTGCTTCCGAACGATAGAGAAGCCCTGCGTCCAGCTTTCAGTTTTCCGTTAGACAGCAACTGATGGGCGAAGTCCGTCCTCTCCAAAGTAATGACCTCCACCTCATTCACCTCAGGTACGGCAACGGCCTTTCCGTCCTTCAACTCTTCAGAAGAAGAATTGCCACAGGCCGCAATTGCTATTGCTGTACCTGTAGCTATCATTATATTTAAAAAGTATCTCATCTCCATATAATAATGCTACTACAATTTGTACATAAGTATCACTGGTTCTGGGTCATTCTGTATGCAATACATTATATTTGAGTCCTCGTTTATGGCAAACGCTTCTATTGGATTTATGAATTTATATATCCTTTTGAGATTACCATCCCAATCAAAATGATAAACTTCACGAATACGATTCATATCTTGTGTAGGTACGATGCCAGAAGGTGGTTTCAAGCCAATATATCCAGCCCAAAAGCCACTTGATGAAGCAGAAATACTTTTATATGCAAAATGCAATGGCGTAACATAGGTCATTGAGTTTCCATTACCCAAATTATCAGTTCGTACTGTTACTTCATATTCCTGCGGTCCTCTTATGCGCTTGATCAAATCATCTCCTTCATATAAATCTATATAATCAATATTCTTATATGAAATTGCCATCCTGTCTCCTTCTGGAGAAAATGTAAAATCAGATTGAAGAGCTCCATTTTCTGCATCTACGTAATTTACTACGCCGTCCTTGGGATAGGAACCGATTGTATCAATTGGTTCAAGACTTTCCGTCCACCTAACAAATCGATTGCCTGATGATGCAGATGCAAAAGTTAAATAACCTACATTTGTTGGAGAACAATGTAAGAACTGATGAGGGAAGAATCTTGATTCAGAAAAGTGGAATTTGCGTGCTCCTGAATCATATTTCATTTTAATAATTTTTCTTTCATTTATAGAAGATAGGAACAGGTCATCATTAAACACTACAACATCCCATAGATTTATTAGTTCGTTATTGGCACGGCCTTTCTGTATTTCTCTACAAAAGGTTCTCTTTTCAAGGTCAACAATAACTAACTGCTTAGCATCTGCTCCGTCGTTAATAATGAGAAAATTATCTTTATGGTATGATAAGGCTGTGGGAACAGCAAGAAACATATCATTAATCTCTAGAAACTCAGCCGCCATAGGGTGAAGGGTGACAATTCCTACACTATCTATTTTGAATAAGTTCTCAGTTGTGTTAGTATTCTTATTTGCATGTTCGCGTTGTCGGCACGATGATACCGACAACACGAACATTAATACTAATAAGAATCTCTTTATTAGTATTTTATACATAGATAATTTTTTTGCTCATATTTGTACATGGCACATCTTGTCCAGTAGAAGATTTAACCAAACATACACCTCCATACCACATATAACAATACTCTTGGCAGTCTGCTGAGGGGGTTTCTAATTGAGCCAAAGCTTCTACATTTGCATCAAACAAAAATGATGAATGGTTTGAGGTAGATCTCAAAACTACCAGAGCGGAGGCAATAATTGCTACCGCAGAAATAAGAACATAAATTCTTTTCATACAATTAAAAATTAAGTTTAACATTAATATGATAGGGCACTCTCCCTTATATGTTATTTTACTTTAGCTAGTTTATCATTTCATTAAAGTCAATATCCAGATCCCTACCCTTGATGAAATCATACAAGGTGTATTGTCTTAAAGTGTAATAGTACTCCCAGAAGTTGCTCACATCAGTGATGTATTTCTGAAGGGCAGTGTCGTTTTCCGACTGAGCGGTATTAAGTTCCATCACGCTTGCCTTGCCACTACGGAACTTTTCCATCATCAGTTCATATCTCTCCTGTGCAATCAGCATCGCCCTCTTAGATACCGAGCACTGATGTCTCTGATTGTTGAACTGCCCGACTGCCATAAATATCTGACGACGGAAATCATTCTCGGACTGCTGTACCTGTGCTCTCACGACCTCTTGTGCAGCCTTTGCCTTCTGTACCTTGCCCTTGCCAAGCCCCCAGTCGAAGATAGGCACGCTGAAAGACAGACCGACAACTTCTTGATCAAGCAGATCTGAATACACTCCACCAAAATCAGGTGCAGTCTGAGACAATCCGAAACGTGCATTCAGAGACATTGATATTCCTCTCGAAGCCTTGGCCTGTGCGACCGCAGCCTCTGCATTCATAAGATTGATCTCATTATCAAGGTTAAAGGTTGAGTTCTCCAGAGCCTTAGCCATCACCAGATCGTAGTCCATATATACTTCCGGAAGATTTTCCTCCAGCACAGGTGTTATCTCATATGACTCATCATATCCGAGAACGGAGTTCAACACCATCTGAGCCTCACGGACTGCAACAGCTGTCTCATTGATGGATATGCTGTCATTAAGCATACGGAGTTCCAACTGTAGGAGTTCATCTCTGGTCACAGAGCCCAATACCTGACGTTCCCTTGCCACACTCAGCATCTTTCCGGTATTGGCATAGTTGCTAGTTGCTATATCATTGTTCATCCTTGCCAGAATAAGCGAATGATATGCTCGCACAGTATTGATAGTAATCTGCTCCATAGACTCCATATACTGCCTCTTGCCCCTTTCATACTCCTTGGGCTCGATCTTCTTGTCCCACTTAAACTGGTTATATGTAAATAGAGGCTGATAATACGACACCGTGATAGGCTGAGAATACCAGGTAAGACTTTTATCCATACCGAACTGATCAATTCGGGACAAGTCAGAATATACCGACAGGGTTCCACCTGTGAATGTCAGATTCTGCTTCATCTGCAAGCCTAGACTGTTCTGAAGGTTATACGAGTTAACATACTGAAAACTACCGTCCTCATAACTCTGCATCAGCGTCAGCGACCTGTCGAAGTTCATCAACCCTCCGTACAGATTGAACGATGGCAGCCGGCTCGCCTTATATGAGCGATAAGCCCAATAAATCGAGATAAATGACTGCTTAGCCTCTTTTGCCTCGACAGACTGTTCTCTTGCAATACAGATAGCATTGGACATATCTACTTCCTGACCGATTCCGTCATAGGCTATCAGCACAAGTATAGGTATTAAGAAACTGCTCAATTTCATATTTTGTATATCATCATAGGTTCTATTTGGTGATTCCAATCAGGTAAAGTTCTGGCACAAAGCCAAAGTAACGGCTATCCTTTGAATTCAGAACGTTATCCCCAATCAAGTAAAAATAGTCCTGAAGAAAAGAGTAGTATGTAATTGGGTTCCCTGCTGAAAAGCACTGCCCGTTTTCCCAAAGAGGCATTTCACCGGTTTCATATTCGATCACATGGCGATACAATATATAATTCAATTTTGTCATTGGCACACTCATTCCTTTTGCCGGAACGAGAAGAGGACCTGTATCATATACCGTCCAACCGACTTCATCTGTCAGAGGGAAAGCACTCTTACTATAGCCAAGCTGAGATTCCGGTGTATTCGAGAGAGCTTCCTGAATTTCCTTCACACCGAACGTGCCATCAAAACCTTCCTTGTAGCAAATCCCATCCTTTATACCAATGACATCACCTGGACAGCCAAGAATCCTCTTGGCATAGACATAATTTATTCTGAACTCGATCTTGTAATTATCCCGGCCATGCGGATAATTGAAGATTACCACATCTCCTGTTTTGGGTTTTCTGAATCCCGGCATCCTGAACGCCTTCAGTTCAGAAGAAGAGAAATCAAAATCTGTATATATCCTTGCCCCCATCAGAAGTTTATTCACCCAGACAGCCTCACCTGATTCATAAGTCGGCGACATCGAGTCCCCCTTTATGATAAATCTGTCACATACAAACATACGTAAAGCGCATGTCAGCAGAAACAGCAGACACACACTGAATATCGTCAGAGTTATAACCTTTACTATATCTTTCATATCATTCTTAAATCCAACATCACATTCTCAGACATGATGTCGGTATTCTTACAATTTATTGCGAGCAGGTTTGCTCCGGAGATCAGTAGATCTTTCGGTAATGATATCCGTTTAGGAAAGCCCTCTCCACTTAGCTGCGCAACCTTTACCCCATTAAGCCACAATTCAGCGCAGTCATTTATAAGATATTCCAATGTCATCTCTTTTCTGGGATCAATCATCTCAAAAGAATATCTCACGAAAAGATCAGGACTTGACCAAGGTGTTGCGCATCCTTTCGTCTGACCGAAAGGTCCGAATCCTGTTTCCCATAAAGAATCATCATAATCAACAGAATTCCAGCCATCACCTGGAGTGAGATATGAATAGCGACATTTCCAAGGCTCAGACGAAAGCATTTCTACAGGTGACTTAAGATATGAGATATTGAGACCGCAGCCGTGAAACACCTGTTTTCCATCTTCGTATGTAAAGACCATTTCCTGCACTCCCCCGCTATGATTTCTCAGATAGAGGAGATTACCATCAGGCACATCATTGAAGACCAATGAATCCGTATCAGCAACCTTTACACCTAAAGAATGCCATCCTTTATCGAAATAAAAGAGTTCGTACGCATCACCTTCATAGATATAATTGACTCTATTCTGCGGGGTATAAACTATTTTCTTCACTTCAGACGGTTCTGTCAATCTGATTCCTGTCCAGCCTCCATCAGGAAGATGATAGTTAAAAGAGGTCAAAGGATTACCGTCGTAGGCATTCACATATTCATGGCTCGGATCCTCTAAATTGGATGTGCCCAAAACATCAGTAAACTCTATTTTCTCTCCTGCATTATCATAAAAGACAACCTCAGCAACTCCACTATACGAATCATATCCTCCCCGATACCTTAAATATTTATATTGCTTGCTATAATGTTGTCTATAAACAGCAGCATCAGTGTAAAGCTTTTCCGGTTTCGATTGAACTATAAATAATGTGTCAGGATGTGTGAAAGAAGCATCATCGGAGCCCTCAAATACTCCTTTTCTCATACGCTCGCGAAGGTCTTCCTCTGCACGCGGGAGAGAATATTTCGAAAACAGCACGACTTCATCATGAACACCATTCCGTACAAATGTACTGATGTCGTCAGAATAAGGATCTGCCAGAAACGGAACTGTAACGGGTTTCATGACACCTCCCTCCTCTATGGCGACACATAATACATCGCCTTCCTGGATATCCCTGAACTTTACATTTCCTAACCCTTTTCGGGCATAATCCTCTACAGCCCAACCATCTCTGACACTGCTGCACAAATATACCACGGAACCATACGGCACTTCTGCAGTATAAAACTTCTTTGGAACGGATAATCTCTTGATGAAATGCTCGGTAAAAAGTTCCGTAACATTCTCATACAGAGGTATTCTGAAAAAGAAAGGCAGCTCAGAACGATTTCCACGAAGTCTTGAAAGCTCAGCATGATTAACTGCATAAGATAATCTGAACACCTTGGTCTTGACATGAGGATAAAGAGGATCATTCTCATTAGGAAATATAGGGAAATTGATATATCCCATACTGTATTCCTCTCCATTCTTGCCGAAAGTACTTACCCAATAGTGAGTATCATTGACACGATGGTTCAGTGCACATGGTATTCCGAGAGCGCGGCACACATATATCAGAAAATCACACATATCTTTGCAGGAGCCGGCATTATACCGGACCGCCCATGGCCCCACATGTGGAAACGGCACAGGTGAGACAGATGTAAAAACAGATGGAAGATCTGAAGCAATTCGTGACGAAACATAACTGAAAGCTTCAGAAGGATCCTCAATATCCAAAGTATCAGAAGCAACAAAATCTTCAATATAGCAACTATATCTTTCATAATAGTCAGTACGCCAAAGTTCCGGAATCTCGTCACTTATCCTATATGGCAATATATATTTGCAGAAGGTCACAAAATCCACATTCTTGCCCCACGGCTGCTCTCTGCGGACTTTGAAGGCCATATCTATATTCTCGCAGATGAATGCAGAATCAAGAACCTGGAGATCCCAGACACGTTTAAGGCCGCGCGTAATGTCATATATTTCTGCAAGAGAGTCGCTTATAGCCTTATACTCAGTAGAAGTCCTTTCTCTCAACATAGGATACCATTCTCTTTTTGCCTCAACAAGGTCATCACTGAGAATATAGCTTTGATAAGGCATGTTTTCAAGAAGAAAATAAAGAGCCTCTATCTTCTCCTTATCACCTTCCCGTTTGTACCTATCTATCACCTTCTCAAGTTCGCTCCAATTATCTCCCGCACGTTCACGTACCAATCTCATTTCCAACATCGAACATGAAGTAAACACAAGACTTAATAAAGCAGTAATCAATATAAATGGCATCTTCTTCATAATCATCAATCTGAGATAATATTACTCAATGAATCAACACACTCTTTGGCATCATTCTGCAGACGCACCATTGTCAGATGACGCTCATTGACAGGCATCGCGACAATCTTTCGGGCATATCTTAAAGCTTGATCAATGTCCTGCTGCCTTATCTTCATTTCCATCAGAAGAGTTAACGGATACAGTCGGCATGGAACCATGTGATGTGCATGAAGATAAGCCTTTTCTGCTTCTTCATACAATCCCATTGCTTCCTGGTTTTTCCCTATAATGTTATAGAACATCGGATCAGATGAAATTTTTGCGCCTTCCTTAAGAATTTCATTACTCTCTTGATAACGATTGCATTTATGAAGAGCATACCCATAATCATAAATATACCTATAATTGTCTTTGAGATCACCGTATAGAGGAGCCAGTTCTTCGACCGCATCTTCATATAATTCCATACCTGACAGATATCGTATACTCTCCCATTTCTTTTCTGCTTCAGACTTAATATGAATTGCCTCTAATGGGTATGAAAAGAATGCAAAAACACTGAATGCTATTAATCCATATGCAAATGGAGATCTATGGCTCAATAGCAATGCAATCAAAAGAATCAGGATTGCAATTACTCCCACCATTGCAGGGATACCATATTCCACTCCTATTTTTAAATACTCGTTGAATGCATACTCTGGGCATCCTGCCACTTTCTTAATAATCTCAGAACATTCTGTTTCTGCAAAATACTCTGCTTGGGTATCTCCATACACTCCTAATACAGTTCCCTTACCATATCCAGTCAACGGTTTTTCTGCAATCGCTCTAAATTCCATATGCCAAATATGAAATCTTCCAATAGCAGAATCTTTTTTCAAGAAAAAAGCTCCTGCTGACATAGCTACAACTGCAGCAACAAGAACACAGGAATAGAACTTATTGTTTCGAATCCACAGTGCCACATTCATCTCTTTGAATCCAAGCACAAGAACTGCAACACCGCAGGACAACCAAGCAGCACGGCTCATCGATGCTGGTAGCACAATCACACAAAGGACAGCGGAGAACAGCGAAAGCCACCATATACCTTTCTCATACCATCTATCAGCATTTCTTCTGTAAAGCCACAGATAAGCAATCAGTATGGATAGCACTACCGCAATCAATCCACCGTAAGGCCCAGGATTGGAAAAACTTCCGGTAATAGCATAATTTATATTACCAGAAGACTTCACTCCCATGACCTGTTGAATGCCAAGAGAAGTCTCATAGATTGCAATCAAAGCAGAAACAAGCACTAGAGGGGATGTTATGATATTGTAAATCCTTTTGATGATTATTAAATTTTATAGGGACAACAATGTGAGATCATACCTCGCAAAAAATAAATCATTCGATGAATTTGCGACAATCGCATACAGACTATTGTCAAATACTGACAAACGCAGAACATTATAGTCAGTTATAACTTTCATAAGGGCATTCCCTTTCCAATCAAATATTGCTATCTTATCAAACTTATTAGCATCTGTACCATCGATCATAGAAGCATATATGAACTCTTTATCAGAACACACAAATGGAAAACCCATGACTGTGTCAGTTGTTTCCCACAAAACTCCATCGCGAAATTCGACACAAGGATATGCAAAGATCTTTTCATGGCGATCAGATATTGCATCATCAGAAAGAGCATATAGCTCCAAAATTTCACCAAATAATGTAACAGACGCTAATTGTCTGCAATCCGGAGACATTGTTATACTGGTCTGTTGTAAAGTGAAACGATCATCACCGACAAGTGGAGGTATATCACTGCATGTATCGAGGAGTTCCCCTTCGAATGTAAAAATCTGAAAACGCGTGAGCGAGTCATCTAATGAACCGCATTGTACATTTGCAATTATAGTATTATCAGACAATGGCCATACCTTTATAAATACAGTTTGAGGCACCTCAGCAAAAGATATCTCCTTTTTAAACAAGAGTTTAGGAGAGCTGTCCGGAACCGAGAAAACCAATAACTTTTCCGTTGCATTATCAAACAAATTTATCTCCTTTAACTCTTGATCATACCACATCTGCACACATGAAACAATCTCGCCTGGTCCTCTACCCTGAGATATGTTGCCCGATAAATATTCTCCAGTCACTTTGTCATAACAATGAAGCCATTGTTGATTCATAAGATTAAGAACATATATTATGGAATCAGTCACAAACATATCTAACGGATAGCTCATGAGCGGGCTTTCTTCTGATATGAGATTTGCCTGCATTTCAACGGATTTGCTGAATGTCAACTTATCATGTTTTCGATTATTACTACACGAACTTATGACTAGAATAATAGTTACTATTGCCAAACTCTTCCGCATACACATTTTCCTTTAAGACCTGTCGAATGACCATAACCGGTATAAGTGTAATACAATTGACCACAAAGACAGCTACGCTGACAAATCATTGTCAGGCTGAAATTGTCACAACCTATCTGCATAGTTGACTCAACATCAGCCAATGCCTCAACATTGGCATTGAAAAGAGAGTCATAGCAGTTTGCAGAAACTGAAAATGTAATAGCTGCTGCAAAGAGCACTACACCAGCTGCGAGAAGAGCATAAATCTTTTTCATAATTGTAAATTAAACGAATTATTAAAAAAAAAGTTCTTAGTATTAATTGTTATTCATCTGATAAAATATCAAATAGGGATACTCCTGATTAATCATCTTTTCAATATCAGGATTAGCTTTTTTAAGTCCACGAGCAGTCAAATGAGTATATGCCAGACTGCTTCCCCAGTACGCAATAAATGTATTTTGATAACTTCCGACCACTCCTAAAACTCTATTCCCCAGATCAAACGGAGAGTCGGTTAAAGGAAGATCTCTTTTTGTATCATTAGTGTCCGGTAAAAAATCATAAAAGTTCTTTGAAAATATTGAAAGTTAGGTAGTTATAGAGGTTTTTCGA
>CANBDZ010000104.1 GCA_947367375.1 uncultured Bacteroidales bacterium
TCGCGCTTGACTATTGCGCCAGTCATCTGGCTATCAATCGCTTGCCTATCAGTTGCATTTAAAATTTGAATGCGGGCCAAATGACGCAGGTGATTTTCTGCAAAGCGCTAGGTTTCAATATATTACTAATCACGCGAGACCAAAAGGCAGGACTGCATCTTAAGTTTTGGGAGCAAAATGTCAAGCAGATACAATAGGCCGTGGTCGGCAAATATGCCGGCCGACCACTACTTAGTCTTAAGCGCACCATCGCCGGCCGAAAGCAGGGCCGGCGATTCAAAGCAGCCAGCGCGAACAAAACCCAAAGGGTTCGCACTGACTGCTTTGTGCGAATGCAGGGCGTTTCGGACAAAGACTATGGAAGACATACGTCAGTGCTCATATTTCGTAGACCACTGTGTCATTTATACATCTATAATCTACACAGTGGTAGCCTAAAGCCACATTTAAACGTCATTTTGGCAACCACTGTGTCATATTTTGCTGCAAAAACGTCACAGTGCTCTACGCAAAGCTATCAAAAATGCAGCGACGCAAGGTTTTGAGCTGAAAAGCTTGCGTCGAAAGCAGGAAGGAGGCACTTTGTGCGAAAGGAATGCAGCGACGCAAGGAAATCAGCCTAAAAACTTGCGTCGCGGAAGCTGAGGCATAGAAGATACATAACTGGGGGGCAGAGAACGGAGAGAGGGTGGGAATAGTGTATGGAGGAGGATGGAGGGGATGAAGGAGGATGGAAGGAGAATCAAGGAAGGATGAAAGAGCGGAAAGATATATTTTAGGGGTCCTCTGTTATATAATGTGCCATCTTTTCGGAAATTTATTGTACTTTTGTAAGTTATTTTGCCGTATTGTGCAGAAGCGGCAACAGATTGGAGATAAAAACAACAGATATATGACTTCAAAAGAGATCAGAAAAGCATTCTTGGACTTCTTTGCTTCAAAAGGACACCAGATCGTGCCTTCTGCGCCGATGGTGGTAAAGAACGATCCCACACTTATGTTTACCAACGCAGGTATGAACCAGTTCAAGGACTGGTTCCTCGGAAACAGCCCTGCAAAATGGAAGAGGGTTGCAGACAGCCAGAAGTGTCTCCGCGTGAGCGGAAAGCACAATGACCTCGAAGAGGTAGGTCGTGATACATACCACCACACAATGTTCGAAATGCTCGGAAACTGGAGCTTCGGCGACTACTTCAAGGTAGAGGCTATCGACTGGGCTTGGGAGCTCCTTACAGAGGTGTACAAGCTTGACAAGGACAGACTCTATGCAACAGTATTCGAGGGTTCAGAGGCTGACGGCACCACACTCGACGTGGAGGCTATGGAGGCTTGGAAGAAGCATCTCCCTGAGGACCGCATCCTCCTTGGAAACAAGAAGGACAACTTCTGGGAAATGGGTGACACAGGCCCTTGCGGACCTTGCTCAGAGATCCACATCGACCTCCGCAGCGACGAGGAGAGAGCAGCAGTTCCCGGCGCTTCACTCGTAAACAAGGATCACCACCTCGTGATCGAGATCTGGAACAACGTGTTCATGCAGTACAACCGCAAGGCTAACGGCGAGCTCGAGCTTCTCCCTAACAAGAACGTCGACACAGGTATGGGATTCGAGCGTCTCTGCATGGCTCTCCAGGGCAAAAAGTCAAACTATGACACTGACGTGTTCACAGGCATGATCGGCAAGATCGAAGAGCTTTCTGGACACAAGTACGGAAATACAACTGAGGAAGACATCGCTATGCGTGTGATCGCTGACCACATCCGTGCAATCAGCTTCTCTATCGCAGACGGCCAGCTCCCTTCAAACGTAAAGGCAGGATATGTAATCCGCCGTATCCTCCGCCGTGCAGTACGCTACGGTTACACATTCCTCGGCTTCAACGAGCCTTTCATCTGCCGTCTCGTGCAGCAGCTCGTTGACGACATGGGCGAGTTCTACCCAGAGATCGTAAAGCAGCAGACCCTCATCGAGCGCGTTATCCGCGAGGAGGAGATGGCTTTCCTCCGCACTCTCGACAGAGGTATCCGCCTCATGGACAACATCATGGCAAAGTCAGCTGAGACCAAGATCATCTCAGGCGAGGACGCATTCGTACTCTACGACACCTTCGGTTTCCCTATCGACCTTTCAGAGCTCATCGCTTCAGAGAAGGGCTACAAGATCGACATCGAGGGTTTCCAGGTAGAGCTTCAGAAGCAGAAGGACCGTGCACGCAACGCAACTGCAATCGAGTCTGGCGACTGGGTTGAATTCGCGCACTGCGACAACATCGAGTTCCTCGGCTACGACAACACAGAGCTCGAGGGCGTACAGCTCACACGCCACCGCACAGTGAAGGCAAAGAACAAGACAATGTTCCAGCTCGTGTTCGAGCGCACACCGTTCTATGCTGAAATGGGTGGCCAGGTAGGTGACACCGGCTACATCCTCTCAGAGAGCGGCGAGAAGATCAACATCGTGAACACAATCAAGGAGAACAACCTCACGATCCACGTTGCAGAGCGCATTCCTGCAGACTGCACAGAGAGCTTCAGCCTCCACGTGGACACTGAGAGAAGACTCCAGATCGAGAATAACCACACAGCTACCCACCTCCTCCACCAGGCTCTCCGCGAGATCCTCGGAACACACGTGGAGCAGAAGGGTTCATATGTGTGCGACAAGTACTTCCGTTTCGACTTCTCACACTTCGAGAAGCTCAGCGAGGAGCAGACAAGACTTGTAGAGAACCGCGTGAACGAGCTCATCAGAGCAAACAACCCTCTTGACGAGAACCGCAACGCGACTATGGAGCAGGCTCAGGAGATGGGTGCAATGGCACTCTTCGGAGAGAAGTACGGCGACACTGTACGTGTGATCAAGTTCGGTGACTCTTGCGAGCTCTGCGGTGGTACACACGCTGCAGCTACAGGTCAGATCGGACTCTTCAAGATCGTTTCAGAGTCAGCTATCGCTGCCGGAGTACGCCGTATCGAGGCAACTACCGGTGTACACGCTGAGGCTATGGTAAACGGCATGGAGGAGACAATCCGCACAGCCAAGGCATTCTTCAACAACGTTCCTGACCTTGCAGGCGCAATCAGAAAGATGGTTGAAGAGAACGAGGCATACAAGAAGCAGATGGAAGAGATCGCGAAGGAGAAGACCCTCGCACTCAAGTCTGAGCTCAAGGGCATGGCCAAGGAGGTTAACGGCGTGAACATCGTTGTGATCGACACTCCTATGGATCCTGTAATGCTCAAGAACGCAGCGTTCATGCTCCAGAAGGAAGCTCAGAACCTTGTTATCGCAGCAGCATTCGAGGCTGCCGGCAAGCCACAGCTCCTCCTTATGTACACTGAGGACCTCGTGAAGGCAGGCCACAACGCTGGTGCTGATGTACGCGAGGCTGCTAAGCTCGTTCTCGGTGGTGGCGGCGGACAGCCAGGTCTTGCGACAGCTGGCGGAAAGGACGTTAACGGTCTTGCGGCAGCGCTCGACAAGATGATCGAAGCAGCAACTAAATAACAACCCATATAGAACAGGATGAAGAAACTGGACCAGTTCATATTGAAATCATTCATAGGACCGTTCGTAGCGATCCTGCTGGTTGTCGTGTTCATTCTCGTGATGCAGTTCCTCTGGCTCTACATCGACGAACTTGTCGGTAAGGGCTTGAGCTTCAAGGTCATATTGGAATTCCTCGGCTGGGGAGCGGCGACAATGCTGCCGCTCTCCCTTCCGTTGGCCACCCTGCTGGCATCGATGATGACACTTGGTACGCTCGGTGAAAACAACGAGCTCCTGGCCATCAAGGCGGCCGGCATATCCCTTCAGCGAGTGCTTATGCCGCTTTCAGCGATCTGTCTTATCATCAGCATCGGAGCCTTCTTCGTTTCCAACGACCTCCTCCCTGTGGCATATAACAAGATCTACACGCTCAGGGACGACATCGGAAAGACCAAGGACGAGATCAAGATCCCGACAGGTACGTTCTATAACGGTATCGAGGGATATATCCTCCGCGTGAATGAGAACGACGACGAGACCGGCATGATGCACGGCGTGATGGTGTACAACCACACCAAGAAGAAAGGCAACGTAAGCCTTACCATCGCCGACTCTGCAAAAATGAGTATGTCGAAGGACAAGACCTACCTCACCTTCACCCTTTACGACGGAACCAACTACGAGGAGACCAACGACAAGAAGTACAGGGACACCACACTTCAGGTACAGAAGATCGACTTCCACAGACAGGCCATGATCATTCCTCTGGAGAACTATGCATTCCAGAAGTCTGACACAGCAAGATTTGACGACCAGGTCAAGTCAATGAATCTCAAGCAGCTGCAGCACGGACAGGACTCCATCGGAGCACTGGAAGCAAAGAGCAAGCAGGACAACCTCGCAGCATTCAGGACATCAAGGCACATCAGATACAACAGCCAGCTCGACACATCCAACAAGAAGATGCCTGTCAGCGCTTTCAAGGTGGAGAATGTCGGAGTGTGGGATGACCTTCAGCGTGAGATCTCAGCCCTCGAGAAGGCGAAGAACACAGCGCTGGACATGCAGATGACATTTGAATCATACGCAAGAGAAAGGTACAGGCACAACTTCACCCTCAGGCTCATCGACATCGAGATCCTGAAGAAGTTTGCCCTTTCAATCGCCTGCCTCATATTCTTCTTTATCGGAGCACCTCTCGGTGCGCTCATCCGCAAGGGAGGACTCGGCACGCCTGCGATCATATCAGTTCTCTTCTTCGTAGCATACTGGGTAATCGACATTTCAGGAACAAAACTGGCTCGAGACGGTGCCGTAGGACCTTTCCACGGTGTGTTCTTCTCAAGCTACGTTCTTCTTCCTACCGGACTCTTCCTCACATGGAAGGCAATCAACGACTCCGCTATCTTCAGTGCGGAAAGTCTCAAGAACGGATTCAAGAAAATCAAAGCAAAGATAATGGGATACTTCAAGAAGACGCGTATCGTGTACATGGGTACGCCGGAGTTTGCTGTAGCACCGCTCGATGAACTCATAAAGAGCGGCTACAACATTGTAGGAGTGGTGACTGTAGCCGACAAGGCAAGCGGCCGCGGACTCAAGATAAACGAAAGCGCAGTCAAGAAATATGCAGTAGAGCACAACATCCCTGTGCTCCAGCCTGTATCACTCAAGGACCCTGAGTTCCTCGAGGCGCTCCAGGCCTGGAAGGCAGACCTTTTCGTGGTAGTCGCATTCAGAATGCTTCCTAAGGTAGTGTGGTCAATGCCTCGCCTCGGAACATTCAACCTCCACGCTGCTCTTCTCCCTCAGTACCGTGGCGCGGCTCCTATCAACTGGGCTGTCATCAACGGCGAGAAGACAACTGGTGTAACCACATTCATGATCGACGAGGGAATGGACACCGGAGGTATCCTCTACCGCTACGACTGCAAGATCGGGCATGACGAAACAGTCGGAGAAGTTCACGACAAGCTTATGGAGATGGGATCTAAGCTCGTTGTCCAGACTGTCGAGGCACTCGTGGAGAACAACGCCGAACTCCGCGTCCAGAAGAGCTTCATCCAGGGATCGGAGATCCTCCACCCTGCACCTAAGCTCACACGCGAATTGTGCCACATCGACTGGAACGGAAAGACAAAGAAGATATATAACCTCATCAGAGGTCTCAGCCCGTACCCTGCAGCCTTCACCGAGCTCACCAAGGATGACAAGGTGCTTCAGATGAAGATATATAAGGCCGCAAAGGTCGAGAATGAGGAATATACAGCTATGCTCAGCGAGAACGGCATGACACAGGCTGCGCCTGGTACAGTCCTTTCGGACGGAAAGACCTACCTCGCCATCGCTACAGCTGACGGAGCGATCTCAGTGACAGAGCTTCAGCTCTCAGGCAAGAAGAGAATGCCGGTGAAGGACTTCCTCATCGGATTCCGCGAGCCTCAGACCTACGGCACTACACAGGGCACATCATCACAGATAACAGAAGCAAATGCATAACAATGTCGTAATAATATGCGACGGAGCTTTCCCTAAGACGGAATACCCTCGCTACCTGATCCGCACAGCAGACTTCATCATCTGCTGCGACGGAGCGCTGAAGAAGTTCCTTCGCAACAGCGCTGCCATCTTCGGCGAGACCCGCCTTCCGGACAGGGTGATAGGTGACATGGACTCTATCTCAGCGGCGGACAGGAAGAAGTACAGCGACATCATCGTCCAAGTCGACGAGCAGGAGCACAACGACCAGACAAAGGCCTTCCGCTGGGTGATGGAGAATCTCAAGGATGTATGTAACATATATATACTTGGAGCGACCGGACATCGCGAGGACCATACCATCGGTAATATATCCCTTCTTATGGAATATGCCCGCACCTACGACCTTGAAGGCCTCGGCATCAGCGTCGAGATGATCTCGGACTACGGCAGCATGTTCGCCGTGACCGACACCTTCGAGATGGACTGCGGCACAGGCAGGAAGGTTTCGATCCTCAGCCCTGACAACACATTGAGGATCAAGTCACAAGGACTCGAATGGCCTACAGACGACGTGGTGTTCGACAACTGGTGGAAAGCCACCTTGAACCGGGCAAGTCAGGACACTGTAAGGCTTGAGTTCAACCACAGATCCATAGCGCTGATAATAATGAATTAAACGGGAAACCTGCAGTTTCATTAGGAAATCCGCGATTAAAATTATATTTTTGACAAAATAAACCACAATCTGATTTAAAATCATTAGAAATGGTTACAAGCAAGTACTACCCCACTGTTGAAGCGATTGAAAAGGCTTCCGGCGTGCTTGAGGAAATCCTCGAACCAACACCGTTCCAGAAGAATCAGAATCTTTCAGACATCTATGGAGCTGACGTCTATCTCAAGAGAGAAGACCTCCAGATGGTAAGATCATACAAGATCCGTGGAGCATACAACAAGATAAGATCCATTGCGCCGGAGTCAATGCAGAACGGTATCGTCTGCGCCAGTGCAGGAAACCACGCCCAGGGAGTCGCATTCTCCTGCAGCAAGCTCCAGATCATGGGCTCCATCTTCATGCCGGTTACAACACCTAAGCAGAAGATCGAGCAGGTACGCATGTTCGGAAGGGAGTACATCGAGATCATCCTTACTGGCGACACGTTCGATGCAGCAAACAGCGCTGCCATCAAGTACGCAAAGGAGAACGACAAGACCTTCATCCCGCCTTTCGACGATCCTAAGGTAATGGAAGGACAGGGTACAATCGGTCGCGAGATCCTCAACCAGTGCAAGGAGAAGCTCGATTATATATTCGTACCTATCGGAGGTGGCGGACTTGCCTCAGGACTCGGTTCATACATCAGACAGATGTCTCCTGAGACCAAGATCATCGGCGTGGAGCCGGGTGGAGCACCTTGTATGAAGGAGGCTATCAAAGCCGGCAAGGTGATCAAGCTCGAGCAGATCGACAAGTTTGTAGACGGCGCCGCAGTACAGGAAGCAGGTGCATTGACCTACGAGGTCTGCAAGGAAGTCCTTGACGACATCATCGTGGTTCCTGAAGGAGCTGTCTGCACAACCATCATCCAGATGTACAACAAGAGCGCTATCGTAGTGGAGCCGGCAGGAGCTCTCGCAGCAGCAGCTCTCCGCTTCTATGCTGACAAAATCAAGGGCAAGAAGGTAGCCTGCATCGTCAGCGGAAGCAACAACGACATCACCCGTATGGAGGAGATCCGCGAGAAGTCACTTCTCTACGAAGGACTCAAGCACTACTTCATCGTGAACTTCCCTCAGAAGTCAGGTGTGATCGTGTCATTCATCCGCGACATCCTCGGTCCTACAGACGACCTCGTGCACATCCAGTACACCAAGAAGACCAACAAGAACTCAGGTCCTGCGCTGGTAGGCATCGAGCTCGCGTCTAAAGACGACTTCGAGCCTCTGCTCCAGAGAATGGACGCACAGGGTCTCAAGTACGAATACATCAACGAAAACAATCAACTTTTTGAAATACTAATCTGATAATACTATGGCTAACATCGACTGGAGCAAACTTACATTTTCTTACACAAAGACCAACACTATCCTTCGTACAGTGTACAAGGACGGCGCGTGGACTCCTGTAGAGAGTCTCACAGATGACAACCTTACATTCAGCAGCTATGCCGGTGCACTCCACTATGCAATCGAGTGCTTCGAGGGCTTGAAGGCCTTCCGCGGCAAAGACGGCAGAATCCGCCTTTTCAGACCTGAAGAGAACGCAAAACGTCTTCAGAGATCTGCTAAATTCCTCGGTATCGAGGCACCATCTGTAGAGATGTTCGTGGACATGTGTAAGAGAGCGGTGCTTGAGAACATCGACTACCTTCCTCCTTACGAAGAGGAAGGCGCATCCCTCTACCTCCGTCCTACCCTCATCGGAACAAATCCTCAGCTCGGTGTCCAGTCATCTAAGGAAAGTACCTTCCTTATGCTCTGCTCACCTGTAGGAGCATACGTAGGAGGCGCCCTCGACGCAGTGGACGTAGTGATCGCAAGAAACTACGACAGAGCAGCAGGAAACGGCTCAGGCTCTTTCAAGGTAGGTGGTAACTACGCTTGCTCACTCTACTCACTCAACAAGGCACACGACCTCGGCTTCAAAGCCGTTCTCTACCTTGATCCGGTAAACAAGAAGTACATCGACGAGTTCAACTCATCAAACTTCTTCGCAATCAAGGGCAACACCTACATCACTCCTAAGTCAGACTCTATCCTTCCATCAATCACCAACATGTCCCTCGAGACAGCAGCGGCACACCTCGGAATGGAAGTAGAGAGAAGACCAGTGGCAGTAGAAGAGCTCAGCACTTTCGATGAAGTCGGAGAATGCGGCACAGCAGTAGTGATCACTCCAGTACACAAGCTTGTCGACAAGCCGACCCTCGAGTCAGAAGAGGAAACAGTCTACACCTACGGCGACGGCCAGTGCGGACCAAAATCCCTCAAACTCTACCACTTCATCAAAGGCATCCAGCGCGGCGAAATCGAAGACGTATTCAACTGGAACGTGGAAGTGGAACTCTAACGGTCTATAACTGAAAAGAAAAGCCTGCACTCATCATGATGGTGCAGGCTTCTTCTTTTTCTATTTAGGTGCAATCCTGTAAAGGAAGGCCGCGATTATCGTAAATACTATATTCGGCAGCCACAAGGCAATACCCGGAGGCAAAGTGCCTGTATGGACGAACATCTGACTGAAACGCAGGAAGAGGATGTAGGTAAATGCCA
>CANBDZ010000105.1 GCA_947367375.1 uncultured Bacteroidales bacterium
TCGTCGCGGGCCCCTCCCGTTCACGAGGCCACGGGCGGCCACGCCATCCAAACTTACCCTACCGCCACTTCAGAGCATACACAATAGCCTTTTGCTATCATCTTTCTGATATTATGAGCGACAGCTATGGCAGCGAACTCCGCATTTACGAGTCGCTTCCCTCTATAGCTGAACCTCTTGAAGTGATTGTCATATTTGATCTGTCCGAACACGGCTTCCGGCTCGATCGGTCTCCTGCTTCGATGCATCAGACCTTCGTCACTTGTCAGCAGTTCTCGGGCCATTGCGCGGAGTTCATTGTTGCGATGATTCACCTCAATGATTCTCGCATTGTATTTTCCTTTATAACACATGCTTCTCAATGGGCATCTTGAACAGTCTTTTGCACGATATACGCTCTTCGTTGACTCATATCCCAGATCTGATTTCTCTTTGATTTGTTTTACAAACTCAAGATGCTGGCCCATAGGGCATACATAGAAGTCTAACTCCTTATTATAGAACATGTTCTCGATAAGAAAGGCGTTCTTCCTTCTCTTGCGCTTCATCTCCGCGTGGAACATGTTATACTTGACAAAAGGAGTTATCTGATTGGATACCATATATTCATAGTTCATCTCGCTGCCATAGCCAGAGTCAGCGCAGACTGTAGGACTCTGCATGCCGTAACGCTCTGCAAACGATTCAAGGAACGGTATCATCGTTCCCTGGTCATTGGCCAGATGGTATAACCCGTAGTTAGTGATGAACTGATTCTCTGTGGCAATCTGGACATTATATCCCGGCTTGGTCTGGCCGTTGTTCATCGCGTCCTCCTTCATTCTCATGAACGTAGCATCCTTGTCTGTCTTGCTGTAGCTGCCACGTTCTCCGATAATCTTAAGCTTCTCCTCGTATTCCTTCATCTTTGGAACAGACTCTTCCTCCACCTTGGTTACTTCCTTGCGTAACTTCTTGTCACTGATGCCTTTCTCATCCATCTGAGCAAGGATGTCATCAGTGCGTTTCTGCATCTCCTCTGCTGTCATCACATTGTCAGACTCATCCTTGAGTTCCATATTGAGTACTCTTTCTGCTTCACGCAGGATTGACCTCACCTTAAGATCCAGCTTCTCCTGATTGGTCTTGGTGGCCTTCTTCCAGACAAACGTATACTTAT
The DNA here is from genome assembly GCA_947367375.1 of uncultured Bacteroidales bacterium. GTDB lineage: Bacteria > Bacteroidota > Bacteroidia > Bacteroidales > UBA932 > Cryptobacteroides. Next base: position 1,160 of record CANBDZ010000105.1, read on the forward strand.
TGGCATTAGCCTCGATCTTTGTGCCATCAATATACTGAACTTCAAGGCTTACAAACTTGGCATCAACAAGCATCTTGACTACCTGAGTGAATATGTCATCCATTACATCCGCCAGACGGTTCTTTCTGAACAGGTTGATCGTGTTGAAGTCAGGACGCTGCATGCCGCTCAGCCACATGAAGTTGACATCGCGCTTGAGCATAGCTTCCATCTTGCGTCCTGAGTGGATGTTCTGCAGATATGCATAGAGGATGACCTTCAGCAGCATGCGTGGGGCAAAGCTGCTTGCTCCGCCACCTTTATAAGTGGCTTCGATTGCGCTGATGTCAAGAAGCTCGACTATGGCATCAAGTACGCGTACTGGATCATTTTCGGGGATAAAGTCACCGATACAGTGAGGAAAAAGGAGATTATCGTTCTGATTGTAAGATTTATATACTACCTTTGCCATGTCAGATGGAGTTTAATGTTTTATTTTTTTCGCACTTCAAATATAACAAAACTACCTGACACAAACAATAGCTATTCCTTTGATATTCAAAAGAATAGCTATATTTTTATGTTATGTTTTCAAGAGGGAGGATGGTCGTGATTGCGGAGGCGTGTCCACCCCCGGACACGGGCAGGGGGAGGGACCCGCAAGATACGAGTTCCGCGATAGCGGGACGAAGTAGATTGTGGGAGGGGCCGGAGTGAGCGAAGCGAACGGAGTCCTCCGCAATCACTATCATCCTACCGGTGTAACCATATATATAGAAAAGAGACTGACTAATCAGTCATATAGACTTTTTAGTCAGCCTCATTTTTTGAGGTGCCTGGCGGATAATGCATTAACAAAGCAATGTAACCCAAAATACCCAATACACGCCCTAGGTGGCATATTTTGTAAATCAACCGACAATATCTTCCATTAGATTCTTAAAAAGGTAGCAAGAAAGTAGCAAGATTTCCAAATATTCATTATCTTTGTGATGCGATTAAAATATGATGAATTATGGCTTGCGTTTATTCTATTGGTCCTGTCAAAAAGGACGGTAAAGCGCCCATCTTTATTAGGGTGCAATCCAAAAAACTCAAGGTTAATATCCAGCGAAAGGTCGGTCTTTCTGTCTTGCCTAGTATCTGGAAAATGGACCGCGACAGTTATGCTTTCAAGAAATACAAGACATCAGAAGAAGGCAGAAAACTCTTCGGACTTCTGGACGACATTGAATTTGCTATCAACTCCAAATTAGGTGAAGGCGTCAAACTCGCCTCTACCGACGTTCAACAGATTGTAGAGAACATCATCTACAAAGATGCCATCGAAGAGCAGAAACGTCTCGCAGCTGAAGAAGAGGAAAAGACAGCAGCTGCAAACCGCATGACTCTCAATAAATTTATTGAAGCATTCCGTAGGCAGATTCAAGACGGTTCTCGTCAGACTGAGCAAGGTAAGAACTACGCCCCAGGCACAGTAAAAGCCATCAATGCTGCCCTCAATCAGTTCGTATATTTCCAGCAGGACACAGGCAGAGAGTACGACTTCAATGACATTGATATGCAGTTCTACTATGATTTCACTGCATATCTCAAGAAGAAAAACTACGCCATCAACACAGTCGGCAAATGCGTAAAGGAACTCAAGGCGATAATGTATTGTGCTGAAACCGAAGGATACCACACCAACGGCAAGTACAAAGACAAAAAATTCAAAGGAACGAGAGTTGAAGTTGATTCTATCTATCTGACTAAAGAAGATCTTGAGAAGATTATGGCAGCAGACCTTTCCCAATATGGCAAAGGGCACGAACTCGCCAGAGACATCTTTATGGTTGGAGTCTGGACAGCTCAGCGAGTATCTGACTATAACAACATCAACCGCGGAGACATCAACACCCTCACCAAAAACATCATGCACGAAGATCCGGATCCGGATAACCCTGGAGAAACAATCGCATGGATTGAAAAGAAGGTCATCACATACATAAACATCCGTCAGAAGAAGACCGGAGCTAAAGTTGCGGTACCATGCTCAAGCGAACTGAAAAACATTCTTGAGAAATACGACTATCAGATTCCTCACATTGAAGACCAGGTTCTCAACCGCTATCTTAAAGACATCTGCAAAACAGCAGGTCTTACTGAAAGAGTCCTCATCGAAACCACAAAGGGCGGAACCCCAGTCAAGGAAGAAAAAGAGAAATGGGAATTGGTCCACACCCACACCGCAAGAAGAACCGGAGCCACCCTTATGTACCTTTCCGGCATGGAACTATTTGACATAATGAAGATCACCGGACACTCATCACCAATGATGCTCAAGAAATACATCAAAGCAGACCAGCTTGAGGTCGTATCAAAGATCACAGACAAATACAGATATTTTGACTAAATTCGCAAACCAATACGGAGAGAACTATGGAAGAAACACACAACATAGAATACAAAAGACAGTGGAGAGATGAATGGCTGCAGTGGATATGCGGCTTCGCCAACGCAGAAGGCGGAATCATCAACATCGGTCTGGACGACCATGGCAACCCTGTCGGTCTAGATAAAATCAAGAAACTCATGGAGGACATTCCGAGCAAGATCATCAACAAGCTCGGAATCGTTCCTGACGTCAAGCAACTCACAAAGGACGGCATCGACTACATAGAAATCACAGTAAAAGCAAGCAACGTCCCTATCCTCCTCGATGGTGTCTGCTATTATCGTAGCGGAGCCACAAACCAGCTGCTGAAAGGAGACTCACTTCACACCTTCGTACTCAAGAAAATGGGACTCAGCTGGGATGACATCCCTGTCAATGACGCAACCATCGAGAAAGACATCGACAGAAACGCCATCGATTTCTTCATAAACAAAGCAAAGAAATCCGGACGCATTCCTGGCATCACCCTCGATGACAACACAGAAACCATCCTCGAGAACCTGAACCTCATCACCCCTGACGGAAAGCTCAAGAACGCAGCCATCCTCCTATTCGGAAAACAGCCGGACAAATTCTTCGTATCCAACGGATTCAAGATCGGCCGCTTCGTTTCCGACGAATCAGACCTCATCATACAAGACGAAATCAAAGGCAACATCATCCAGATGACCGAGAAAGTCATCGAAACCCTGATGAGCAAATACCTCGTCTTCCACATCAGCTACGAAGGACTCCAGCGAATCGAGACTCTTGAGATTCCGGAACAGGCACTCAGAGAGCTCATATACAACGCCATCTGCCACAAAGCATATCCTGGCGAACAGGTTCAGATGAAAATCTACAACGACAGAATATCGCTCTACAACTATGGATCCCTCCCTGACGGATTCACAGTAGAAAATCTCCTGCAGGAACATTCCTCAAGACAGAGAAACCAGAACATCGCACGCGTATTCTACCTCGCCGGATTCATCGAAGCATGGGGACGCGGCTTCCGCAAGATCCACAACGAGTTCGAGAAAGCCGGCCTTGATCAGCCAGTATATGACGAACACTGCGGAGGATTCAGAGTAACAATCAAACGTCAGAAGAGTGACACCCTATTTGGCCAGAATGGCACTCTAGAAAAACAAGATGTCACCCTAGAAAACACTGATAATAAGGACAGTGCAAATTTAGAACGCCAAGATGTCACTCTAAATGTCACCCTAGATGACACTCTAAAATCAATTCTGCAGCACATATCACATAACAAGAAAATAACAGTTAAGGAACTTGCAGAAATACTAGAGGTCAGCGAAAGACATGTAAAGAGATATATCAGTTATCTCAGAGAAAACGGCTTCCTAGACCGCACGAAAAACAACCGCTACGGAGAATGGATTATAAAGAAATAATCAACACAGCCTCAACCGTATCTCAAGCAATGGATACAGTTGAGGCTGATATTTATACCCCACTCGGGTGTAAAAGCGCCCTCGACCTGCTCGAGCACCACCTTATCAGCTATCGAAAAGAACTCGAGACCTCCCTCTCCCAAATCACTGAGGACTGGAACGCCATTGCCATGAACGACCTTCGCATGGCAGAAATCCGCAATATCCTCAACAGCATCGAAGCATTCGGCACAAGAGCAGAACAGTTCGACAACTTCTGCACTATGGCCAGCGGTAAATCAGACACTCCAACATTCAATTATGATCTTGGGCGAGAATATTACCTGGCCACATACGACACGCTTGAATACTATTCAGCAACCATCAATGCAATAAAAAGCCTTTCCCTTCGAACAGCATCAGACTCACAATACAAAGGAATTGCACGCAGGCTGCAGCACTACGTACGCACAGCCAGTGATACCGACTGGGAAAACCTCATCACCAAAGGAATGCCATTCCGCAATATCGGGAAATGGGAAGGAACCCGCGTAGAAGCCACAGTATTGGGAACACTATTCAGAATTCCTGCAGCAGCTCTCAACAAAAGCATAATCTTTCCAACTGCTGACGGATCGACACGCAAAATCAATTATGCCCAGGATAAAATCACCTGCAGCATAGAGACCTACGCAATTTATCCCCTCATCGAGGATTACATTACCAAAGAATAAGAACATTTAGTTTTCTACAACCGTTCTACAATCCATCACATTGCAAACAGACTTCAAAGGGTTTCCTGCTAGGATTCCCAAGGATTCTACAGCAATTCTACAACACACGGTAAATTCTACTGCTTGATTTTCACTAATTTACATATCAACTTTGCAACATCTCAGAGGCACTGAGACCAGGTGTGGCCACATCTGTTTTAACAACCAATTAAAACAGATACACTATGGATCAACAGATCGAGAAAGTAGTCTGGACTTACATCAACGACAGACTAAAGCCCATCATTGCGGACACTCTTAACGAAACAATGCCAAGGCTCCTGAAAGAACACAACCGTGACCTTATCCCACGCGAGAAGGTCATCGAAGACTATGGCATCTCCAACGGCAAACTCTACAACCTCTTCAAAGCCGGAATCCTGACAAAATACAAACTTGACGGCCTGACCTTTATCGACAAGCAGGAAATTGAAGCCCTTGTCAAAAAGGAAAGCTCATTCGAAATCGCTCCAAGGAAAACCAAGAACACAAGGAAATAGCCATGGAGACGACAGTACGAACCGTCGATATGACTATCGACTGGGATTCTATCTACGTGAGCGTCTTTCCTAGGATATCCTCCAGAATCACACCCGGAGCCACCTACACACAACGCAAACTAGACTACAACGAATCCCACAAGACACCGAAAGAAATCACCCTATGGCAATTCCTGGAACTGGCAAAAGACTATCTGCAGGAGATTAATGCAATCCGCAACGAGCAAGACAAAGATCATCGGAAATACCTTAAATCCACTACTCTACCAGCTGCTACTATCTGCGCCACATTCTATACCAGAGAAGGATCAGTAGAACTCCGTGACAGAATCAAGCATTACAACTCTCTCGTTGTTATAGACTTAGACAACATTACCGACATTGAGGCTTCACGTAAAGCTGTGCAGCAGCTACCGTATGTCTTATATTGTGCAGCGTCGGTCAGCGGCAACGGACTCTATGCCATAATACCGATAGACAACAAAGACTACACTCAGCACTCAACTTATGTCAAAGCGCTCGAGAAAGAATTTGCCAGAATCGGACTGCAAGCAGACACCGCCTGCAGAGATGTAACCAGGCTAAGAATCCTGAGCTATGACCCAAACCCATACATCAACAAAGAGTGCATAACCTACTCTCTACCAGAAGATACAGAGCAAGCACCTCCATTAGAAAAGAGCAGCTTTACAGAGCGAGATGAACTCCACACTCAGGTAGAATCCTGTATCAAACAATGGGAAGAAAGGCAGATATCACTCGACGCTTATGACGAATGGACGACTATGGGCATGGCACTAAGCAGCCTTGGAGAATCCGGCAGAGAGTACTTCAACAGAATATCCAGGTTCTCCGCAAAATACAACTCCGGAGCCTGTGACAAGAAATTCGACGAACTGCTACGCACAACAAGAACCCTGAACATAGGTACATTCTTCTACAAATGCAGACTCAAAGGGATATCAGTGCCACACAGAGTCCTATACAACACGGCACCGTTTCCTGCACAGGTCTTTCCGGAGAAAATCAGACAGATCATCACAGAAACTCACAGATGCCTGAACTTCTCCATCGACCACATCGGAGCATCACTACTATTCGCCGCAAGCATAGCCTGCGGTAATGCAATCAACGTAGAAATCAAGAACGAATGGATAGACAAAGCAATCCTATACATAGCCCTCGTAGGCTACCCCGGTACCAACAAAAGTGCACCGCTTCGCTATGCGATGCGCCCGCTCATAGACAAAGACAGAGCAGAATACAAAAAATACCGCAAAGCAAAAGACGCATACGATTCGCAGATGCAGAAGCCACTCAAGGAACGAAAAGCACAGCTCACCGAGCCGGAATACATTCAGACCGTACTTAGTGACTTCACAACTGAAGTTCTCGTAAGGCAGCACAAGATCAACCCCAGAGGTCTGGCCGTGTATGTAGATGAATTGATAGGATTCATCAAATGCTTCAACAAGTACCGCAGCGGTAATGACGAACAGATGTGGACCCAGCTTTTCACCGGCAGCAACATCATCGTAAACCGAGTATCAAGCGAGCCAATCAACATCGACGACACCTGCATCGGAGTCATCGGCACCATCCAGCCAGGCCTGCTCAATGAATTTGCAAAGGGAAAGATCGACAGCGGATTCATAGACAGATGGCTCTTTGCCTACCCCGACAAAATGATGTACCCGAAACTCAATCACGACGAAATCCCCAAGGACATCACAAATGCCTGGAGCGACATCATCGGCAAGATCCTGAAAATCCCATACAAAGGCAAATCCAAGACCTTACGCCTGACCAAAGAAGCGATGAACGAATATGCAAACTGGTTCGACAACCTGGCAGACCAAAAGAACGAAGGCAGTCCTGCATTTGCAGCAATGGCCACGAAGATAGAACGCTACTGCATCCGCTTCGCCATCGTGCTCGAGATAATGAAATACGGCTGCGGACAAAGCAAGCTCAAGAGCATCAGCCTCGACAGCATTGAAGGAGCCATCAGCCTGTGCCACTACTTCATCTCATGTGCGACAAAGGCCCACAAACAGTTCTCATCAAGCCCTCTGGGCGAACTGACAGAACAGCAGAGACGAATCTACAACGAACTGCCGATAAGCTTCAACACAGGCGAAGGAGTAGAAATTGCCCAAGATTGCGGACTCGGAGAAAGAGCCTTCAAAGAATGGATCAAAAGCAAATTCTTCCGACACATATCCCACGGCAAATACGAAAAACGATATAAATAAACCCCTATATGCACTTTCCGCACTTTCAACATTTTCTACACTATCAACATTCATCTCTAGTCATCCCCGGCTAGACCGGGGATCTCACAACTGACAATCGTCATCCTCGGCTTAATTTTTCACTGTCATTCCGAGCGAGCAAAGCGAGTCGAGGAATCTAAAAATGCACAAAATGCGGAAAGTGCATTCTAATAAACTACAAATATGAAAATCCTAATAGACAATGGCCATGGCCACAACACATCAGGCAAACGCAGCCCAGACGGCAAATTCCGAGAATACGCCTACAACCGTGAAATCGCCAAACGCATAGTAGCAGACCTCATAGACAGAGGCCATGATGCTGAATTGATCGTACCAGAAGACAACGACATATCACTCGAAGAAAGAGTCAGAAGAGTAAACAAAATCTGCCTCTCTTCCGATCCGTCATGCGTCATCCTCGTCAGTGTCCATGTCAATGCCGCCGGAAACGGCTCAAAATGGACAAACGCCACCGGATGGAGCGTATATACATGCAAGGGACAAACAGCCTCGGACAAGCTAGCAGAATGCCTGTGCGAAGCTGCTATAAAAAACTTCCCAGGCAAGCGCATCAGAACTGACTACTCCGACGGCGACTCTGACTGGGAAGAAAACTTCTATATCTTGAGACACACTTTGTGCACAGCTGTACTTACCGAGAACTTTTTCATGGATAACAAATCTGATCTTGAGTACCTGCAGAGCCA
>CANBDZ010000106.1 GCA_947367375.1 uncultured Bacteroidales bacterium
TATGGGTAGAGGGGTGTTCAATGAGTATGACATCGTGTCAGATTTCAGTAAACAGAATGAATATCCGAAACTTGTGATAGAACTTTCAATTGATGGTAAGAGTTGGTTCTATCCTATACCTCTTATCCATCCTCAGCCTAATACTGTTTACAAGATTGATAACATAACCATCAAGGATTATGGATCGGAGTATTCTAATTTCTTTCCTATAAAGTATGTTGTGGATTACACGATTAAGGTGGCAGAATGGTCAGAAATTACTATCGAGAATATGAATGTGGGAGCAGATCCGGTAACGGGTGAACCTGTGGAACTATATGACGAGCAATGAGTATGAAAAGGTATCGTTTTCTTTTGACAATCGCTGCGATTGCATTGGCTGTCAGTGCCTGTGTGAAGGATATTGATGTGCCATCCGGGAATAGTGAGGAACTATTTGAAGTCGGATTCAACCTGCGTGTGGAGCCTGTGACATATACAATGACCAAGGCAGAGAATATCAATGCAGATGAAACAGATGATTTCATCGACAGGATTGATATGTACGAGTATAATAAGTCCGGTGATCTTTTGCGACACGATGTGTGGAAAGATCCTGACGGACTTGATCTGAGTACAGTTAATCCGAAGAGTTATGATTCGAGCAACAAGAAGCATACTTGGGTATTTGTGGCCAATCTTGATGAGGACTCCGCGGAATATCTAGCCGGGCTTAATGCTGACGAAATAGGAGAAATGCCTACTGGCATAATTCCATTAGAGGCAGGAAACTTCATGCTTCATAAGCCTCTTATGTGTGGGTGTAATTATGCCAACTTTACGAAAAATGAAACAAAAACTGTGACCCTTTACAGGTATTTGACGAGAATCGAGATTTCAAGCATAACGGCAGATTTTGACGATGAGTCATTGTTTGACAAGGATGTAAAGCTGAAGAGGATTGCAATCATCAATTACCCTAATGCATTGAGACTGTTGGATGAGTCAGCAACGACAGTTAATGGTAATTATCAGGATGTTCTGGGAAGCGGAAGCACAAAGTTTAGCGACCCTGCTTTTGGAAATCTCCTTAAAATGAATAATGATTGTAATAATTGGGAGATGACCAGTTCTTACTTTGATGATGACGAAGGAATACTTGATCTGTCGGTATCCGGAGGCAAAGGCAAATTATCCTATAAGTATGACTATATAATCAACAATAACAGACTCGCTCCAAAGGGCGAATTGATAATTGATGCTACGGGAGATCAGCTGACAGCTTCCGTACACGAGTTCGATGAGAATGAAGGCATATTGTGTTCATCGTCAAATGCTAATTTGCCCCATAGTTTAAATGTCAATAAAGTGTTTTATACAGTACCAGTATCACGATTTATCCGTTCATATTTATATGGGGATATTAAGAATCAGGATGATACCCAGAAACTGGTCATCGAGGTGGATATTGATGGCATTCCGTACTTCTATATCATTTCACTTTATGAACTTAATGCTGGAATGATTTATAAAGTCGGTAACATCAATCTGAAGAGTATCGGGTCAGAGTATTCGAATAAATACGAACAGAAATACGAAGTGAAAGGTGCTGTCACTGAGATTGCGGATTGGTCTGAGACTGAACTTGCGAAAATGAATGTAGGATATACAGTGGATGGATATGATATATACGGTTATGAATAGATTGTTGTTTGTTATGTGGATGGCTGGGATGCTGTTCCTGTCTTCCTGCTCGATCAAGGAGGACAGGGACGGGTGTCCTTGCTGGATGGCTGTGGAGATGCCCGAACAGGTCGGACATGACGGTGGTCAGGTTGACAATGACGATTGCGTTGTTCTGCGACTTCGTGGAAATTCTGATGAGGATGAGGTGGGTTATTCTTATCAGGTGACGGAAGCTGTAAAGCCTGATGTCGGGGCTTTGGAGTATGAGGTGCCGAGAGGGTCGGTCGGGGTGTCGGCTGTAGCTTTGGGTAATGAGATACCCGGTCAAGCCGGGTATGACGGGATTATCGGGTATGACGGAGATGAGATTAGGATTCCTGTTGGTGAGCAGATGGATAGTCTTTATGGGTTCTTCAAGATGTATCATACTAGGTGTGAGAGTGTCTTGTGTGACGTGGATCTTCATAAGGAGTTCTGTACTGTGTCGTTTACTCTTGGCGATGAGGGTTACTCTTCTCCATACGACATTGAGGTATGGGGTAATGTCGCTGGTGTGTCAGCCTGGGATTTGATGCCGGTTAAGGGAGACTTCAGATATGCGCCAGTGCAGAAGAATGGAGTGTATCAGGTAAGAGTGCCGAGACAGGAGGATAATTCGTTGGAGATGGTTATGCTGGATGACGATGATATCGTAGATAGTTTACCGCTTGGAGAGTATATTGCTCGGAGTGGGTATGACTGGACTGCGGAAGACCTTGCGGATGTCAATGTCGCTCTTGACTTGGAGATGCAACAGGTGATGATTACCGTGAGTGGTTGGGATGGCGTTGTTGTAATGGATATTGTGATTTAGGGGAAGTTATCATAAATCATACGACTATGAAGGTGGTGACGTTTTTTATGTCGAAAGGAGGTACGGGGAAGACTTCGTTCAATATTATGTTTGCTTCGTATCTGACATACATACTTGGCCGGAGGGTGCTTGTACTTGATGTGGATTTTCCAGAGTATAATCTGTATTTCTATCGTGAGAGGGAGAAAGATGATTATCTGTCGAAGGACAAGGAACTTCCAGAAAACATCTATCCGATAGAGCAGGTGCAGAATGTATCAGAGAATCATATAAGGAATGTAGTGAGCAATCTTAAACGGCTTGATGGAGCCGTAGATTATGTGATTGTGGACTTTCCTGGTTCTTTTACCAGCAGTGATGCCATTTGCAGGTTTATAGAGGAAGAGGCCTTGGATATGGTTGTGATGCCGGTGGAAGTGGACGGTATGGTTATGAGTTCTGCAAGGTCTATGGCAAAGGTTTTCAAGGAGACTGGAGTGAAATGTATGGTCTTCCTGAACCGTGTGGATTATAGACAGAATGAAAGTCGATATGCCAATGTCGGCGAATGGTTTGATTCAGAAGGAGTGACCTTTTCGCGGAACAGAGTGAAAGGTGCTGCTGTACTGACAAAGGATATGAAGGATAATGGATTCGTGCGTTCGTCATTGTGTTTTCCGATGAAGAAGATTATGCGTGAGAATCCGGGAGTAGTTGGATTGTTCGAAGAGGTGGTGAGATATGTGGAGATGGGTGAACAGGATTCGTTTGAGCCTGACAGATAGGCTTTTCAAGAGACAGAAGATACCTGAGGCTGAGGTGTCCGGATTGCCGGACATCTCAGCCATTGTGCCTATGGTGGAGGTGGAACATATTGTTGTTCCTCCCCTTGTGGGCATAGAGGCGAATTTTGATGAGGAGAAGGAAAACCGCAGGAAGGCGGTGAGAGACATCTTCGACAGATATAGTGTGTCGGTGGACGATGCCAAGGCTGCCGAAGAGTATATAAACAAATAGAAGCATAAGTGATGAAGATTAGAGGAGAGAGATATGCTTTGGTGGGACTGCTGTGCATTGCGGTCTGCACCGATGTGATGGCTCAGGATGCCATTACTTTTTTGAGTGAGGCCAATACGCAGATCAGGTCTGCCGGGTCTCTTATTTATCAGGTTGTGATTGCCGTGCTGAGTGTGATAGCGATTGTGTCGCTTGTGACAGTCGGTATCAGACTCTATAGCGGTGATCAGGAATCGGCGAACAAGGCTCTGGGCTGGTGCGGAGGTATGGTGTTCTGCATAATTGCAGCCCTTGTGCTCAAGAATTTCATTGGGCTATGAGAGTCAAGGTTTACCGTAATCTGGACAGGCCTTTCAGTCTGTTTGGTATCAAGGGCAGGTTCATTGCTCTTGCAGGTGCGTTGGCACTCTGTGTTATAATCGTTTCATTGGTAGTTGGTTCTGTTGCAGGTCCTATGGTTGGGCTTGTAGCTACTGCTGTGCTGTTGGCTTTTGGGTATGTGGCAGTGGCAGAATTGCAGCAACGTTTCGGTGTGAAGGCATTGAGACGGACGATAGCAGGGATCGGACTGCCGGGTTTTGTAATCATAAGGAATAAGGTATGGAGAAGATTGATGTGAGGGGATGTTTCCCTGTGATGAATGGCGGCGATGGCGTGATCCTGTCGAAACGCGGTGATGTGTGCTATGGGTGGGAGGTGCTGCTGCCTCCTGCATTCAGGTGTAATGAAGAGCGGTATGATGCAATTGTCCAGGCTTTGCATTCAGCTGTAACTCTTCTGCCGGACTATGCAATCGTGCATAAGCAGGACGTGTATATGAAGAAAAAGTATGTGGCGAAGAAGTCTGCCGGATTTCTTCAGGAGGCGTATGAGATGTATTTCGATGGTAGAGAGTATCTGGATCACAGGTGCAGGCTATTCTTGACTTTCTCGTCGAAGAAGAATGTGAGAGGGGCTTCGAGTGGCTTGCTAGGAATAACTGCTTGCGGATCGATGCCTAAATCAGAAGTCCTTGCCGGGTTTGCTGCGGTTGCGGAGCAGTTTGCGACTGTCGTTCAAGGATGCGGTTTGCTGGAGATGAGGCGGCTGACGGAGGATGATATATTCGGAGCCGGAGATTTCCCCGGACTTATCCAGGACTATCTGAACTTTACAGATGAAGGGGATGATGTGTTGTCGGATATTCAGATGAGACGTGACGGGGTGCGCACCGGTGACAGATATTTTGGCTGTCATATGATAGCAGACCTTGATCAGTTGCCTGCGGAAGTGACTTCGTGCAGGAAGGTGGTTTCGCTAAGTACGGATTCTTCTGCTGTGAATCTGTCATTTATGAATGAAATCGGTCAGGAACTGGATTGTGAGCATATCGTGAATCATTTCATATTGAAGGAACCGCAAAAGGATATACACGGAGAACTTGATACAAGACGCAGACAGATGTCGTCGATGGCAGGAAGGTCGGCAGAGAACAGGATGTATTCCGAGGAACTGAATGAGTTTCTGGAGTCGGCAGCTTCAGAGCAGATGCATACGGTGCGGTTTCATATCAATGTACTGGCTGGAGGTACTGCTGATGAGTATGAGACTGTGAAGGATAAGGTAGTGTCTGCCATATCGAGGATGGGAGTTACTCCAGTGTATGATATCTATGATGCGCCTTGCCAGTTCTGGGCTTCTATTCCCGGGAATGAGGCCGGGCTCGCGTATCAGGAGTATATGACTGCTGATCTGAAGGCAGCTCTATGCATGGGGATTTATGACGGCTTTGAGCCGGGAGTGCCTGATGGCGTGATGAAGATGAGTGACCGGTTGAGACAGGTGCCGCAGAGGTTTGATATTCAGGAGAAGGCTCTGGAGATGGGCCTGATCGAGAATTACAATGTTTTTCTTTTGGGACCTTCGGGTAGCGGAAAGTCGTTCTTTATGAATAAATATCTTAAAAGTTGCTATGATGCCGGACAGCATGTGTTTCTGATTGATGTCGGAGATTCATATCGAGCATTATGCAATATCATCAAGGAGGAAAGTAAAGGTGCGGATGGTACATATTATACCTTTGAGAAAGGCAGGCCAATCTCGTTCAATCCTTTCAGGAATGTGAGGCGTTTCAGAACTGCTGACAATCAGGCTTTGAACTTCCTGTTTACACTGATGCTGACTTTGTGGAAGAATGGTAATGAGGTGATGAACTCTGCCTCGATGAAGATTGTGCGAGACAGTATCATTGCGTTCATTGACAGATGGTCGGAAGATAGAGATCCAGTGTTCAATGATTATTACAGGTATGTCAGGGATGAGTTCTGTCTTAGTCTTGGGGAGAAGGAAATCGGGAAAGAGTATTTCGATTTGAAGGATTATCTGATCTCGTTGGAACAGTTCTATGATGGAGGGGTGTATGATTACCTTTTAAACTCAAATGAAAATGCAGATATCTTGAACGACAGGTTTGTGGTGTTTGAGATTGACAGGATTAAAGGTGATCCGGTGATATATCCGGTGACTACACTTGTGATTATGGACGCCTTTATGGAGAAGATGTCTTCAAATAGTGACTTCAAGGTGATGTGTATTGAGGAGGCTTGGAAGGCAATTATGGGTACACAGATGGCTTCGTATATGATGGAACTGTGGAAGACAGCACGTAAGCATAGAACCTCTGCGGTGGTGGTGACTCAGGAGTTGAAGGATATTGTGTCTTCTCCGATAATCAAGGATACGATTCTCGAGAACTCTGCTGTGAAGATCTTGTTGGATCAGACGAGATATGTGAACAGGTTTGATGCTTTGGCTGATTATATGTCGTTGGATGAGGATGATAAGGCTATGGTGCTGTCACTGAACAGATATCGTAAAGGTGTCGCAGCGGGAAGAGAGGTGTATTTCAATCTTGGCAACAGGAAATCTTTTGTGATGAGATTAGAGGTGTCTCCGGAGGAGCGAATTGCTTTTTCTTCGCAGAAGCGCGATAAGGTGAGACTTGCGAAGGAGGTAGCCAAGACAGGTAGTTATGTTAAGGCTATTAGAAATCTGACAAAGAAAGGAGGTGCGGTATGAGACGGTGGGTGATTGTTGTTTGTGTGTCGATGATGGGGTTTATGGCTCCCCAGAGAGCATCTGCTCAGTTTGCAACATTTGATGCAAGTAATCTTGCTCAGGCTATACTGTCGTTCCTGCAGGATGGTGATAATATGGCGAACAATACTTATCAGTTTCTGGAGAATATCGGCGTGATGAAGGAACAGTTGGAGTTTCTGAAGGAGATGAACGAACGATACAGTGAGGTGCGTGAGAGTGTGTATAAGGCACAGTCAGTAATTCGTCTCGCGAGGTATTATGAGACAACTGCTTTGATGTTTTCACGATATGTTGAGAGGCTGGAGGAACTTGATGCTGATCAGCTGAAGTATTATCAGGTAAGGTCGCTTGTAAACGAAGGGTTCCAATATTTGCTGATGGCATCGCGTGAAGTGAAAAGAGCAAGAGAGTATCTGAGCGCGAAATCAAATGTAAGCGAGGAAGAACGGCGTGCAGCATTGAAGGAATGCGAGAGACAGGTGTGCAAGACAAATGCAGCAATGTACGAGCATATTATTGAAACTTATGCAGTGATTGATAGTGGCAGAGTGCTCGCTGTGAATATGAGGAGTATGGATGAGGCTTTCAAGATGAAGTATTAGATATGGAGTTGAATTATGTGAGAGTGATGGAAGAAATCAAGAGATCCGTATTTACGGGTGATCATTCTTCCATATATATGCTTGCCTGCGGAGTGGGATGCATTACTGCGTTGATTTCATTGATCTGGTGGTACAACAAGATGCTTAACGATCCTTTTGGCAGGCTTGACGTGAGTGCTGTGATAAAGTCTTGTGCTGTGCTTCTGTTGACTTGTAATTTCTATTCATTTGTACTGATGCCAACAGATTATCTGGTTGGTTTGCTGACAAAGGGTATCACTTCTATGGTGGATAAAGATCAGAGCGGATTGACAGGGAAGGTAGCAAATCTTTTCCAATCGGTGGAGGATGCTACCCAGGAGAATACCCTGCAAGGACAGTTTGAAGCGGAGATGGCCGGGATGGTGATGGATACTGATGATGGTGAAGGTACTTCGTATGGTTCGAGTGCCGTGATGGAATCACTGGCGGAGACACAGCTGGAGCGAACTGAAAGCAGTTCATTTTGGGACCGTATTCGAGATGCCTTAAAGGAAGCTGCCAGTCAATATATGCAGATAAGGGTCAAGACGAGTGCGAATATCCTGTCGTGGGTAGCTACAATGATTGTCCATATTGTGCGATATGTGTTGATGCTTGTGAGCAGTGTATATCTGATTATTCTTGGCCTGATTGGACCGTTCGTGTTTGCACTTGCTTTGCTGCCGGGATTTATGGGTAATATCGGGACCTGGTTCGCAAGATATATTCAGATATCGTTCTGGGTTCCTATGGCTGCAATTGTGGATTTTGTCAATTTCAAGACAAAGGAAATTGTTGTCAATATGTATTGTAACGCCGATCTGTCGCAACAGATATGGTTTCCAGTGATTCAGTTGACATTGTTGGATGTTGTGACATTGATTTGTTTGTTGGCTGTGCCGAGTATGTGTGCCTGGGTGGTGTCAAGTTCGGGAGCGAGTGAAGCCAACGGCGCTATAATGCGAGCAGCTATGAAGGCTATTGCTATGAAGAAATAATTTATAAAAGGATTTTGATATGAGTAAGATTGAATTGATGGCGAGGGATATTGAGAAATCCTTCAAGGGTTTGAGCAGGCTTGCTGTTGTGAGCGTTGCTATGTCGCTGGTATTTGCGACTGTAGTCGGTGTGTCGGCTCTGGTTTATGCGGAGAAGCAGAGGGAGAAGATCTATGTGTTGGATCAGGGCAAGTCTCTGCTGCTGGCCTTACAGACGGATGCTGTGATGAGCAAGGAGATAGAGGTGAAGGACCATGTGACCAGATTTCACGAGTTGATGTTTACTTTATCTCCACAGAAGCAGACTATTCAGGAAAATTTGGACAGGGCTTTTAATCTAGCAGACAGGTCAGCATACGAATATTCGCAAGACCTGGCTGAGAAAGGATATTATTCGAGACTTGTATCTGCTAACATTTCGCAGCAGATGATGGTGGATTCGGTAGTGTTCCAGGGAAATGGATATCCATATCAGGTGAAGACATACGCAAGGCAGTATGTGGTGCGTGAGAGTAATATCAGTGAGTATTCATTTGTGAGTGAGTGTCAGCTGATCAATACTTCGAGGTCGGATGTGAATCCGCACGGATTGCTGATTGAGAAGTTCAAGGTGACAGAGAATAATCTTATAGAGACAAGAAAGCGATGAGAAAGGTGTGGTTATATCTTGGGTTTGGAGGCATAGTTGTGTCGGTATTGGTGATGGCTCTATGTAATGCTTTCGGAGGCAAGGGAGCATCTGTGGCAGAGGAAAAGGTAACTGTGAATGTCCCTGAAGGCGTTGCGGTTCCAGTGTATGATAGTAAGACTGAGGCGTATAGGAATACTCATATCTCGACAGATCAGTATTTTGCTCAATTGTCGGCAGAGGAGGATATTTCGCTGGTGTCGTCGGATAGCAATGAAGTTAAGGAGAAACCGTCGATTGTTATAGAG
>CANBDZ010000107.1 GCA_947367375.1 uncultured Bacteroidales bacterium
GCTGCCCCTCGACTTGCATGTGTTAAGCCTGCCGCTAGCGTTCATCCTGAGCCAGGATCAAACTCTTCATTGTATAAAAGTTTATATAATTCTTAGCTTGTCTCTGACACTTATAATTCTTTCAAAAGAATTAACGCTTCTCGATAAATTGTATTTTCTCGGTACTTGCTTCTTGTACTTTCCTTCAATCTTTTCAATGAACTTTTTCTACCGTGAGAGTTAGTGTTTTCTCTCAAACGGGCTGCAAAGATACGGACTTTTTTTTAACCTCCAAATTTTTTCGAACTTTTTTTGATATTTTTTTGTAATTTTGTGTTCGAAAAGGCAAAAATAGGCCAAAAACCGAGAAAAATCCCCGAAATCATGGTTTCACTTTGGAAAATATTTCTTGTCTTCGCCAAGATAGGAGCCTTCACAATCGGAGGCGGAATTCCTATGATTGCAGCCATAAAAAGCGAACTCACCAAAAGAGGTTGGCTGAAAGACGAAGATTTTCTTGACATCATAGCACTGGCCCAGACCGCACCAGGTCTTTTTGCCGCAAACATATCCATACTCACCGGTTACAAACTCAGAGGTACAAAAGGAAGTGTAGTAGCGACCATCGCCAGCTGCCTTCCTCCTTTCACCATCATCCTGCTCATTGCTATGTTCTTCACCGAATTCAAGGACAATGAGTACGTCATCCGAGCATTCAAAGGAATCAGACCTGTAGTTGTCGCCCTTATCGGCGTACCGATGATCGACATGATCAAAGCGACCAAGATGAGATGGTGGTCATGGGTAGTTGTAGTGTCGTCTATGATTCTCGTATGCTTCCTGAAGGTTTCACCTATATATATATTGATATGCGTCATTGTCATATCCCTTGCCATCTCATGGCATATTGAAAAGAAAAGAAGGGAGGGCCTGAAATGATATATATAGAACTATTCGTTACCTTCTTTGTCATCGGAATGTTCACCATCGGCGGTGGATATGCGATGCTGTCCCTCATCCAGAACGAGGTCGTGACCGTTCACGGCTGGATCGATGAGGTGGCCTTTACCGACATCGTGGCGATTTCTCAGATGACGCCGGGTCCTATCGGCATCAACACAGCCACATACCTCGGCTACGACGTCCTTGCCAGCACAGGCGCATCGGAATTCATGTGCGTGCTTGGATCATGTACAGCTACCTTTGCCGTGGTCCTGCCTTCATTCATAATAGTCCTGTCGATATGCAAGATCTATGACAAGTTCAGGAACCACTACCTGTTCAAAGGCGTGATGACCGGCCTGAGACCTGCAACCCTCGGACTCATCGGAACTGCAGCGCTCGGTCTTGCTACTCCTGACAACTTCATCGACTGGAAGAGTTATCTGATCTGCCTGCTGGCGTTCATCGCTCTATATTTTAAGAAAATCGGCCCATTTGCAGCCATAGGACTTGGAGCGTTGGCAGGAATAATACTATATTAGCAGTTTATTTATAATAGCAGAGCACACCGCTATGGATTGGTTTATAGAACTGTTCACTGAACATACATTCATACAGGCCGTGATGGTCCTCTCGCTCATATGCGCGACCGGAGTAGCCCTCGGAAATGTAAAGATATTCGGAGTCTCACTCGGAGTGACCTTCGTATTCTTCGCCGGCATCATCGCCGGTCATTTCGGCATAACAATCAACCCGGAGATGCTGACGTTAGCTCAGAACTTCGGACTCATATTATATATATATTCACTCGGCCTTCAGGTGGGACCGGGATTCTTCTCTTCCTTCAAGGAAGGTGGAATCAAGTTCAATCTCCTTGCGCTGGCGCTACTCATCGTCGGCACCCTTATGGCGATGGTATATTTCTGGACTACAGACCTGTCCCTTTCTGACACCATCGGCCTCCTCGCGGGAGCGGTCACCAACACCCCTATGCTGGGTGCTGCCCAGCAGGCCCTGCTGCAGGCTGACCCGACCAACACTGAGGCTGCCAGCAATATGGCTATAGCCTGCGCAGTCGGCTATCCTTTCGGTCTGATTGCAACGATTGTGTCTGTGATCATCCTGCGCTCCATCTTCGGTGGAAAGAAGAGCAGAAAGTCTCACGACAACTCGGCTGACAACACCTTTGTGACTGAATACGAGATCTGTAACCCTGCGATATACGGAAAGAACATCAAGGAGATCAGACAGGGAGCAGAATGCCAGTTTGTGATCTCAAGAGTATGGAAGAACGGCGAGCTCATCATCCCGACATCCGAGACTATTCTCGAAGAGGGAGAACATGTGCTTGTGGTTTCTGGAAAGAAGGATGTGAAGAGAATCGAGCAGATCTTCGGACACAAGGAGAATGTGGACTGGAACAAGAAGGACATCGACTGGAATGCGATCGACAACCAGCTTACATCACGTAAGATCCTGGTTACCAAGCCAGAGCATAACGGTGTAAAACTGGGAGATCTCAGGCTTCGCAACTCCTATGGCATCAACATCACCCGCGTGAACCGTGCGGGCATAGACCTGCTTCCTTCTCGTTCGCTCCGCCTCCAGCTCGGCGACAGGCTCACCATCGTGGGAGAGGCTCGAGCAGTTGAGAATGTCAGCACCATCCTCGGAAACGAGTCAAAACAGCTCAAGAACCCTAACCTTCTGTCGCTGTTCATCGGAATCATCCTCGGCCTTATCCTCGGAAGTGTCCCTATCGTTTTACCTGGAATCAGCATGCCGATCAAGCTCGGTATCGCAGGAGGTCCTATCATCGTGGGTATCCTCATGGGAGCCTTCGGACCTCGTTTCCACATTGCGACTTACACCACACGCAGCGCCAACCTTATGCTCCGCCAGCTCGGACTGACCATCTACCTTGCAGGCCTTGGTTTGAGCGCTGGTTCGGGATTCTTTGAGACCGTATTTACCCTTCAGGGACTTAAATGGGTGGCTATCAGCATTTCTCTCGCAATGGTACCTGTTCTCCTTGTCGGCTTCATATCAGCTAAGATTTTCAAGACGGACTATGCCGACAATATCGGTATGCTGTGCGGAGGAATGGCCAATCCTTTTGCCCTGGACTATGCAAACCCAAGCGGCGAAGGCGAGGATCCGGCAGTTGCCTATGCTACAGTCTACCCTGCCAGCATCTTCCTCAGGGTCATATCAGCCCAGCTGCTGGTACTCATCCTCGGATCATAGAGACATAACCAAATAACACTAATATAACCGATAATGAAAAAGTTCTTGGCTGCGGTAATCCTTACCGCCACCCTAGTATCCTGCGGAACAGCTGAAGACTTCGGTCCGATCACTGTAGTTCCGCATCCTAACGAAGTGACAGTACTTGACGGTACGTTCAACGCACTTGGAGCAGGCTTCAGCTGCGATTCAGAAATGGATCAGGCAAGTCTTGCCGTAGTCACTAAGTTCCAGGAGCAGCTTGCACACATCAGCGGTGCAGAGACAGGCTCTCAGAGCGGAGAATTCGTTTTTGAGGTAGACCCTGCACTCGGACACGAAGCCTACACCATCAAGGTAACAGACGGCAAGGTAAAGGTGACCGCTTCCGCACTCAACGGATTCAACTATGCCGTCCAGACCCTCAAGCAGATGCTTCCTGCCCAGATCTACGGCAGCACACCGGCACCTGAGGCTGACTGGACTATGCCTTGCGTGAAGATCGTGGATTCTCCAAGATTTGCCTACAGAGGTCTCCATATGGACTCTTCACGTCACTTCTGGACAGTCGAGGAGGTAAAGCAGTACCTCGACATCATGGAGATCCACAAGCTCAACACACTTCACTGGCACCTTACTGACGACCAGGGATGGAGAATCGAGATCAAGAAATATCCTAAACTCACCGAGGTAGGATCAATCAGAAAAGAGACCATCATCGGTCATATATTCGATAGCGACAAGTACGACGGAACACCGTACGGCGAGGGCTGCTGGTACAGCCAGGACGAGGTCCGCGAGATCATCGCATATGCCGCTGCAAAGGGAATCAGCATCATCCCGGAGATTGACCTTCCAGGTCATATGCTTGCAGCGTTGGCTGCTTATCCGGAGCTCGGATGTACAGGCGGGCCGTATGACGTATGGGGCCGCTGGGGCATCGCTGACGAAGTCCTCTGCGCGGGAAAGGAGGAGACCATGGTCTTCCTTGAGAATGTTCTTGCTGAAGTTGCAGAACTTTTCCCTTCCGAATATGTGCACATCGGTGGAGACGAGTGTCCTAAGGTAGAGTGGGAGAAATGCCCTCACTGCCAGGCAAAGATCAAGGAGCTCGGACTCAAGGATGACGAGAACTATGACGCAGAGCACTACCTTCAGAGCTATGTCATGACCAGAATGACCAACTTCCTCGAGCAGCGTGGCAAGAAGATCATCGGCTGGGATGAGATCCTTGAGGGTGAAGTTGCTGAAAATGCCATCGTCATGTCGTGGAGAGGCACAGCAGGCGGTATCAAGGCTGCTCAGATGGGTCACGACGTGATTATGACTCCTAACACATTCTATTACCTCGACTACTATCAGACTCTTGACAAGGAGAACGAGCCATTGGCTATCGGAGGCTACCTCCCTATAGAGAAGTGCTACTCATACGAGCCTTTCGCAGACAGCATGACTCCAGATCAGAGAGCACGTATCCTCGGAGTACAGGCTAACCTCTGGACAGAGTATATCGCCACTTTCGACCACCTCCAGTATATGCTCCTTCCACGAATGGCAGCTCTCAGCGAGGTACAGTGGTGTGCAGCAGACAGAAAGAACTGGGACCGTTTCTACAACAGCGCTGACGAATTCTGCGCTATCTATGATGCGGCAGGTTACACTTATGCAAAACATATATTCAAGAACACAAAAGGTTCTGTGAGCATCAACAGAGAGAAGGGCTGCGTCGAGATGACCCTTGAAACTCAGGGAAACGCTCCGATCAGGTACACCCTTGACGGAAGTGAACCAGACGCAAATTCTACCCTCTACGAAGGCCCCATCGAGATCAGGGAGACCTGCACACTCAAGGCCAGAGCAATCAGAGAGAACGTAGAGACAAGCGTATTCTCAAAAGAGTTCCAGTACCACAAGGCTATGGGCCGTCCTACAACAACCCTTACAGCTCCTCACCACAGCTACACCTATGATTCCCCTGCCCTCCTCACAGACGGAGTACGCGGAGGCGACACATTCAGCAGCGGAGAGTACGCAGGATGGTGCGGAGATCCGTTTGAGGCAGTTGTAGAGATGACAGGCGACGAGGCTTACAGCAGCGTGACACTCGGAACCATCGTTGTGAAATATGACTGGATCTTCAATCCCCTCGACCTGGTGGTCTACACATCGGAGAACGGAAAGGATTACACCGAGATCGCACGAGCAGAGTACCCGGTGGAAGGACAGGATGACGCAAACGGAAAGAAGGAGTACACTGTCACCTTTCCGGAGACATCAGCAAAATACCTCAAGATCACATCAAAGACCCTCGAGGAGCTTCCTCAGTGGCACGACGGCCGCGGCAGAAATGCCTTCGTCTTCGTCGATGAGATTATCGTAAGATAGAACGCTTCCTTATTATATATATAGAAGCAGCAGCATAGACAATTATCAGCAGGGTATGCACTCCAAGCTTGGCGACGAGTGGCCCTGCTGATGTTGTTCCTATGGCAACATCAGCGAAGAAAAGCCCGTCAATCATCAACGAACCAGCATATACAAGTCCCATCGCTGCCATAATACCAAGGATCCTGCCCCATCTGTACGGGATAGGATAGTACTTCGCGCCAAGGACGGAGCTGATCACGAACATCACGACATAGCTCGCGAGGTGGCCGAAGGCCGCAGCCCAATAGGAATATTTCGGCATGAATATGACGATGACGACCGCAGTGACGGCAAGACCGGCAAGAGTGATCCATATAGCCATATTTGTCTTTCCCGACAGCTTGTACCACATCGACACATTGAACAGCATGCCGAGGATCATATATGAAAGGAGCATTATCGGAACTATGCCCACAGCGGCCCTGAATTGAGGGCCTAGAATAAGTGCGATTATATCTATATACAATATTACACCAAGGAACACAAGGCCGCAGAAAGCGGTGAAATATTCCTGGACAGAGGCATATAAGGCCGGAGAATCCTTTTCCTTCGCTCTTCTGAAGAAGAACGGCTCTGCCGCATAGCGGAACATCTGGATGAAGAGATTCATTATCACTGCCAGCTTCACAGCCGCCTGATAAAGGCCGAGCGAAGATCTCCACGCATCTGCATTAGTGTCGAAGAATCTGAAGAGGATTCTGTCAAGGAAATCGTTCACAATACCTGGCAATGCTGCCACCATCAGCGGAATCGAGTATGCCAGCATCTGCTTCATCAGCTTCCTGTCAAGCCTGAAGCTGAGTTTTGCAAAGTCCGGGATGAAGAGGACGCCACACACGATGCAGCTGAGGAAAATTGCAAAGATGACATAGCTGAAGTCCGGGGTCTCAGGAATGAAGGTCAGAAGCCATCTGCACGAATCCACATTCTTAGGGAACCACAGGAAGAGGAAAAGGTTGGCAGCTGTCTCAGTTATGATCTTGATTGTCTTGAATATGGCAAATTTGAGGGCCTTGTTCTCCTGACGCAGCTTGGCAAAAAGAATGGCTGTAACAGCATCCAGAGCAAGAATTCCTCCCATGTACATTATGCAGGATCCGTAGCCTTCATAACCCAGCCAGGATGCTATAGGTGAGGCAAAGGCTATCATAAGGGCCAGGAACGAGGCACTGACTCCGAACACGGTCACAAAGGCACTTGAATAGACTTTCTTAGGGTCAACTCCTTCCTTGTTTGCAAAACGGAAGCAACCCGTCTCGAGTCCGAGCACAAGAACTACCTGCAGGACAGCTATGTAAGCCATGAATTCCGTCACCACACCGTAGCTTTCAGGAGAAAGAACTCTTGTGTAGATCGGAACAAAAAGAAAGTTTATGATACGTGCCAGGATGGTGCTCAGACCATAAATGACGGTCTGGCCGGCCAATTGTTTCAGTGGATTTGCCATAATGAGCACAAAAATAACTATTTTTGTCGTGATATCCGTATCAATACGACTTAAGTACAGATCATATTATGAAACGTATTACAACAATAATCATCATGGTTGTCGCATTTGCGCTGACATCTTGTGGCCCACGTTCAGGAAGGAATGCAGCATCAGAGCAGAACGACAGCACAGCAACAGCTACAATGGAAAAGAAAATGATTGAAGAGCCCGAATTTGACATCGTCACAAGCAAGGGCACAATGAGGATTAAGCTTTACAGCATGACTCCTAAGCACAGAGACAACTTCGTGAAGCTTGTAAACGAGAAGTACTACGACGGAGTACGCTTCCACAGAGTAATCGAAGGCTTCATGATCCAGACAGGAGACCCTTATTCACGCGACACAGCAAAGGTAAACCTCTGGGGTCAGGGAGGACCGGACTACACTGTTCCTGCTGAGTTCGTAAACCAGTACTGGCACAAGAAGGGAGCTATTGCAGCAGCCCGCAAAGGCGACCTCGCAAACCCTAAGAAGGCTTCGTCAGGCTCACAGTTCTACATCGTTCACGACGAGAATGCCTGCCTTCACCTTGACGGACAGTACTCTATCTTCGGAGAGGTCATCGACGGCCTCGAAGTGATCGACAAGATCGCCACTGTAGAGACAGACTACTATGACCGCCCTATGGAGGACGTGTTCATCGAATCAATCAAGCCAGTCATCACAGAACCTGAGACAGCTCCGGCAGACACCACATCAGTTCAATAAGTATGACTGACCTTAAAGGAAAATTCAAATATATATTCTTTGACGCCGACGACACATTGTGGGAGAACGAACAGTTCTTCCGCGATGCGGAGGCGAAGTTCATCGAACTTCTGGCCGACTACACCACTCCGGAAGGGGTGCAGCACATGCTGTGGATGAAGCAGGAAGAGAACATTCCTCTCTTCAGCTACGGATCAAAGACCTACCTTATCGGTATGGCGGATGCAGCGATGGACCTGTGCGGAGGAACACTGCCCGAAAAGATATATTACGGCATAAAGGACATCATCAAGGAACTTGCTTTCCACGAGCTTCACATCATTGACGGAGTCGTGGAAACCCTGGAAGCCCTGAAGGGCCACTACACTATGATTGTAGCCACAAAGGGAGACACCCTTGAGCAGATGTCAAAATTCCGATCATCCGGGCTCGAAAAGTACTTCCACCACTGCGAGGTGATGGAGAACAAGGACGAGAAGAACTACCTCGAACTTGCTGCAAAGCACGACATCGCCCCCGAAGAGATCCTGATGATCGGCAACTCGGTCAAGTCGGACATCGCTCCGGTAGTAAACCTCGGAGGCTGGGCCATCCACACCCCTCACGACGTAGTCTGGGTACACGAAATGATGGACATGCCACAGTCCGACAGAATCATAGAAGTAAAGAACATACGGGAAATCATACCGATGCTCATATAAAAAAGCAACTTTTTTATTCTCCCATCATCGGAATGGCACAGAATTCGCAATAAACTTAAACCGAATAGTTTTTTCATAGGTTAAGTTTTAGGTTAGAATTGCGGCTCATCTCTGTTGTGAAACAGGGATGAGTCATTCTTTTTGCTATATATCAATACGTTACGTAGTTCACATTCGTGAGCACTCTCAGT
>CANBDZ010000108.1 GCA_947367375.1 uncultured Bacteroidales bacterium
TTCATATTCATATAAAAACAGAGGCTTTGATAAGTCTCTGTTTTTATTTATATTTGCTTGTCTGTCAATCAGAACGCATAATTATAACCACAACTGATAATCTAGACTTATGAATTTCGTACAGCAAATCGGCGAAACGTTGAGGTCCATCGATCTCGGCAGCGCCATAGGTGCGTCAGGATTCAAGACAGTAGACCTGGTCATCCTGGTCGTCTATCTTGTTGTCCTAGTGGCTCTCGGACTCTTTCTGGGACGCACAAAGAAGGGTGAGCAGAAGAGTGCAAACGACTACTTCCTTGCAGGTAACACCCTTACTTGGTGGGCGGTAGGAGCCTCTCTCATTGCTGCCAACATTTCAGCGGAGCAGTTCATCGGAATGTCCGGAACGGGCTTCCGCGACGGTATCGCTACTGCGGCATATGAGATTATGGCTGCCGTGACCCTCATTGTCATAGGTAAGTTCCTCCTTCCTGTGATGCTCAAGCAGAAGATATTCACTATTCCTCAGTTCCTCAGGGAAAGATACAATGACGGTGTGGGTCTTGCTTTTTCTGTACTGTGGCTCTTCCTTTATATATTCGTAAACCTTACTTCCGTTGCATGGCTTGGCGCCCTTGCCATTGAGCAGATTCTGGGTCTTCAGGGGGTATATATCGCTTTGGGAGAGACGATGATCTCGATGAGAATGGTGATTATTGTGGTGCTCTTCATCATTGCCGGTATCTATTCGATTTATGGTGGTCTTGCCTCTGTGGCCTGGACAGACGTGATGCAGGTGTTCTTCCTCGTCGGTGGTGGTCTTGTGACAGCGTGGTTCGCCCTTAAAGCTGCCGGTGACGGCGCGGCTATGGAAGGTCTCAGAAACGTATATACAACCCTTACTACAGGTGAATATGCAAGGGACACCCACTTCCACCTTGTCATACAGCAGTCACACAATCCGAGCGCATTTGCAAATGTACCTGGTATAGTGGCAGTAGTGGGAGCGGTATGGCTTACAAACCTCGGTTACTGGGGTTTCAACCAGTATATCATCCAGAAGGGTCTTGCAGCCAAGAGTGTGGATGAGGCTCAGAAGGGTCTTGTCTTCGCCGGCTTCCTCAAGCTCCTCATTCCTTTCATCGTGGTGCTTCCAGGTGTATGCGCTTACTATATGACTCAGCATGCAGATCAGTTTGCGATGCTTCAGGGATCCATCAATGTCGCTGATGACGCATATCCTTGGCTCATCCGCAACTTTGCTCCACCGATCGTGAAGGGCCTTTCATTTGCTGCCCTTACGGCCGCAATCATTTCGTCCCTCGCGTCGATGTTCAACTCGACTTCGACCCTCTTTACGATGGACATATATAAGAAATATATCAACCCTCAGGCGGAAGACAGAAAGCTCGTGAATGTGGGACGTCTTACTTCGCTCGCAGCGCTTGTAATCGCTGCGGTTGCTGTCAAGCCTCTCCTCGGGGGGCTCGACCAGGCTTTCCAGTACATCCAGGAGTATTCGGGTTTCATCTATCCGGGAATCATCGTTGTCTTCGGTCTCGGTCTTCTCTGGAAGCGTGCCTCTACCAAGGCGGCGATCTGGACAGCCATCGCGACAATCCCTCTCGGAATCCTCTTCAAGATCTGTCTTGGAGATGTCGCTTTCCAGCTTAGAGCAGGTTACATCTTTATGATTCTTGTCACTATGTTCGTCCTTATTTCTTATCTTGACAAGAAGTTCATCTCTTGCGAACTTCCTGAGCAGAAGGACAAGGCTACTATGATCAAGTGGGCCAAGATTATCGGAGGAACAGGTCTGTTCTTCATCGCTATGGCGGCTGTTGTGGTCATCTGGGGCGCTTTCCTCCCTGAGACCGCTACTCCTGAGAACAATATCGTCGCATATCTCAATGATATAGGTTTCCAGGCATTCTTCTTCTTCGGTGTCCTTGTAGGCTGCAATGCTGTGTGGCTTTGGTCGGATGCCAATGACAAGAAGATGGACCCTAAGGGCCTTACCCTTGATCTGAAGCTCTTCCACACAAGCAAGGCATACGCTTGGGGAGCTCTTGCGATAGGCGTCATCACCCTTATACTTTACATAACTCTCTGGTAACGCTATGTTGGAAGAACTTAAAGCAAAGGTCTGCAAGGCAAATCTGGAGCTTGTCGGACACGGGCTGGTCATCTTCACATGGGGCAATGTGTCGGCAATCGACCGTGAGACAGGGCTTGTGGTGATAAAGCCGAGCGGTGTTTCGTATGACAATATGAAGCCATCCGATATGGTGGTAGTCGACCTTGACGGAAACATTGTAGAGGGAGACCTGAACCCTTCGTCTGACACTCCGACCCATCTTGCCCTGTATCGTGCGTGGCCGGAAATCGGAGGAGTCGTGCACACACATTCGACTTATGCGACCGCGTGGGCGCAGGCTGGTCTTGACATACCAAACATCGGTACAACACATTCCGATTACTTCCATAAGGCCATTCCTTGCACTAGGGATATGACAGAGGAAGAGGTCAAGGGTGCATATGAACTTGAGACCGGCAATGTGATCGTAAGACGCTTCGAGGGGATGAATCCTTCCCACACTCCGGGTGTTCTCGTAAAGAATCACGGTCCTTTCTCCTGGGGTAAGGATGCTTCTGACGCGGTTCATAATGCCGTGGTGATGGAGCAGGTCGCTAAGATGGCATATATTTCCTTCGGCGTAAATCCCGGATTGTCGATGAATGAACATCTCATAGAAAAGCATTTCAGCCGCAAGCACGGGCCGAATGCGTATTACGGACAGAAAAAGAAATAACACTTAAACTTACTGATATTATGATCAAGGCATTTGAAAATTACGAAATATGGTTCGTCACAGGAGCGCAGCTTCTGTATGGCGGCGACGCAGTTGTGCAGGTGGACGGCCACTCTTCTGCAATGGTTGAGGGAATGAACGCTTCCGGCATTCTTCCTGTCAAGGTTGTCTATAAAGGTACTGCAAACTCTTCCAATGAGGTGGCGGACATAATGAGTGCGGCAGAGGCAGACAAGAAATGTGTCGGTGTGATCACCTGGATGCATACTTTCTCTCCTGCAAAGATGTGGATACACGGAATGCAGAAGCTCCGCAAGCCTCTCCTCCATTTTCACACGCAGTACAACGAGGAGATTCCTTGGGAGACTATGGATATGGACTTTATGAACCTCAACCAGAGTGCCCACGGAGACCGTGAGTTCGGTCACATCCTTGCACGTATGCGCAAGAACCACAAGACAGTGGTGGGCTACTGGAAGGATCCTAAGACCTTGGAGCACATAGCAGTGTGGCAGAGGGTTGCAGCTGCGTGGGCTGACTCTCAGGATATGAGGATAATCCGTTTCGGAGACCAGATGAACAACGTGGCTGTAACCGACGGAGATAAGGTCGAGGCTGAGATGCGCTTCGGCTATCACGTGGATTATATGCCTTTCAGCGAGGTTATGACCTATTTCGACAAGGTCGAGGATAAGGATGTCGATGACCTCGTGGCTGTGTATTTTTCTGAATATGACCACGCTCCGGAGCTTGAGGACAAGGCGTCTGAAGGCTATAGGAAAGTGTGGAACTCAGCAAAGGCCGAGCTTACCCTCCGAGCTGTCCTTAAAGACAAGAACGCAAAGGCTTTTACTACCAACTTCGATGATCTGGGCGATGTGAATGTCAATGAGACAGGCCGCGGCTTCGACCAGATTCCTGGTCTTGCTTCTCAGAGACTTATGGTCGAGGGATATGGATTCGGAGCTGAGGGCGACTGGAAATCGGCAGCGCTTTGCCGTACAGTGTGGTTTATGAGCCAGGGACTTCCTAAGGGATGTTCGTTCCTTGAGGACTACACCCTCCATTTCGACGGAGAACAGTCGGCTATCCTTCAGGCACATATGCTTGAGATTTGTCCTCTCATTGCAGATGCAAGGCCTAAGCTTGAGGTTCATCATCTGGGAATCGGAGTGCGCAAGGAGCAGACAGCACGTCTGGTGTTCACCAGCAAGACAGGCGACGGAGTCGCAGCTACCGTTGTGGATATGGGAGGCCGCTTCCGCCTCATAGTCAACGAGGTGAGATGCATAGAGTCAAAGCCTCTTCCAAAGCTTCCTGTGGCTTCCGCTCTGTGGATCCCTAAGCCTAATTTCGAGATCGGAGCAGGTGCGTGGATAATGGCCGGTGGTACTCACCATTCGTGCTTCTCTTACGACCTTACACCGGAGTACTGGGAGGATTATGCGGAAATCGCAGACATCGAGATGCTCCTTATCAACGATGAGACTACCATCCCGAACTTCAAGAGGGATCTCAGGATCAACGAGATATATTATATGTTGAATAAAGCCCTCAAATAGTTATGGATCCGAATAAATATGTGATAGGTCTTGACTATGGAACCGACTCGGCCAGGGCACTCGTGGTCGAGGTGGCTACCGGCAGGACCGTGGCGACTTCAGTGAAGTACTATCCGCGCTGGAAGAAGGGACTTTACTGCACTCCGCTTGAAAACAAGTGGCGTCAGCACCCTCTTGATTACATCGAAGTGCTTGAAGAAAGTGTCAAGGAGGCTCTTTCCCTCTGCCCTGAAGGAACTGCAGAGAATGTAATAGGAATATCATTCGACACAACAGGATCCACTCCTGCTTTCGTTGACGAGACTGGAGCTCCTCTTGCCCTGAAGCCTGAATTTGCGGAAAACCCTAATGCGATGTTCGTCCTCTGGAAGGACCACACTGCCGTTAAGGAGGCTGCGGAGATCAACGAAGCCTGCCATAAGGAAGGCGCCGTTGATTACACAGCCTACGAAGGAGGCATATATTCTTCAGAATGGTGGTGGGCAAAGATCCTGCACGTTCTTCGTGAGGATGAGGCTGTACGCAAGGCTGCATATTCAGTGGTGGAGCACTGTGACTGGATGCCTGCACTCATTACTGGAGTCAAATCTTCTAAGGACATTGTTCGTGGAAGATGTTCGGCAGGACACAAGATGATGTGGCACGAGAAATGGGGCGGACTTCCTCCTCAGGAGTTCCTTTCAAGCCTTGATCCTCTCCTTGACGGCTACCGCGACAGACTCTTTACACAGACTCATACAGCAGACAAGGCTGTTGGCAAGCTTTCACAGGAATGGGCTGACAGACTTGGACTTACAACAGATGTTGTTGTGGGAGTCGGAGCGTTTGACTGCCATATGGGTGCAATCGGAGCAAACATCAGCGAACATACATTCGTGAGAATCATCGGCACCTCTACCTGCGACATTATGGTTGCTTCGAAGGAGGAGATCGGTGACAAACTCATCAAGGGAATATGCGGACAGGTGGACGGCTCTGTCATTCCAGGTATGATAGGCCTTGAAGCAGGCCAGTCTGCCTTTGGCGATGTCTATGCCTGGTTCCGTCGCGTCCTTGAATGGCCGCTCAGAAACCTTTCCGGTCTTGACGGGGAGGCACTTGAGAAGGCTTGTGATGCAATAATTCCTGGATTGACCAAGGAGGCTGAGGCGATGAAGCCGGGCGAAAGCGCAGTTCTTGCGCTCGACTGGATGAATGGCCGCCGTACTCCTGATGCAAACCAGCTTCTGCAGGGAGCGATCTCAGGATTGTCTCTCGGAACATCTGCTCCTATGATCTTCCGTGCTCTTGTAGAGGCAACGGCATATGGATCAAAGGCCATTGTGGAAAGGTTCCGTCGTGAAGGTGTAAGGATAGACAGCATCATAGGCATTGGTGGCATCGCACTCAAGTCGCCGTTTGTAATGCAGACCCTCAGTGACGTCCTCAATATGCCTATCAAGGTCTGCAACACAGACCAGGCCTGTGCCCTTGGCGCTGCGATGTGCGCTGCGACCGCAGCTGGAGCATATCCTTCTGTTGAGGCTGCAAGAGATGCCATGAACTCCGGCTTTGCACACGAATACCAGCCGATTGAAGAGAATGTAGCCGTATATGAAAAGCTCTATAAAGATTACCTCTCGTTCGGTGAATATGTGGAATCTCATATATAAAAGGAAACAGTTATGAAAAAAATATTCAAAACAATGGCAGTTGCTGCCCTTGCAGCTTTCTCAATGTCTTGCGCCAACGAATCTTCACTGACTCTTTCAGGTCTTGATCCTCAGGCTTTTGTCGGAGAAAAGAATGGTAAGGCAACAGCGCTTTACACCTTGACCAATGCAAACGGCATGGAGGTCTGCGTTACCAACTTCGGCGGCCGCCTCGTGTCCGTGATGGCTCCTGACAAGGACGGAAATATGGTGGATGTCATCCTCGGTTTCGACAACATCAATGACTATATGACCAAGCCGAGCGACTTCGGTGCTTCAATCGGACGCTATGCCAACCGTATTGCAGGCGCTACATTCCAGATCGACGGTGAAACAATTGTCCTCAACGCAAATGACGGCCCTAACTGCCTCCACGGAGGTGCTGAAGGTTGGCAATATCAGGTTTATGATGCGGTCCAGCTTGATGAGCAGACCCTCGAACTCACAATTACCGAGGAGGACGGCCATATGGGCTTCCCTGGTACTGTGACAGCTGTAGTTACATATAAACTTACAGACGACAACGCCATCGACATCTGGTTCAGCGGCACAACAGACGCACCTACAGTGCTCAGCATGACAAACCACGCCTATTTTAACCTCTCAGGCAACCACGCCGTTGAGGGAACAGATCAGGTGCTTTATGTCAACGCAGACAACTTCACACCTGCAGATGCCCTTCTCATCCCGACAGGAGAATTCGTTCCGGTTGAGGGAACTCCAATGGACTTCCGCACTCCGAAGACAGTAGGTCAGGACATCAACGCAGACTACGAGCAGATCGCTCTGGGTAACGGCTATGACCACAACTGGGTCCTCAACACTGCAGGAGACGACGCCAAGCTCGCATTCTCGCTCTACTCTCCAGTAACAGGCATCCTCCTGGAAGGCTACACCGACCAGCCGGGCGTACAGGTCTACTCAGGTAACTTCCTCACTGGAAAAGTGGCCGGCAAACACGGCACCTTCTACCCACGCAGAGCCTCAGTCTGCCTTGAAACCCAGCTTTTCCCAGACTCTCCAAACAAGCCGGAGTGGCCATCAGCCACCCTCCGCCCGGGAGAAACCTACACCCACCACTGCGTCTACCGCTTCAGCGTAAAATAGTCTAAGTTGAACATAGACAAAAATTGTTGACGATTTAGGCAAAGGATTTTAAACTATAACTGACTAATTTTGTCAAAACAACACTAAACCACATTTTATATGAAAAGATTAATGACACTTTTGGCGGCAGTTTGCCTCGTGGCTACTGTCAATGCTCAGGAGCTTGCTAACTTCGCGTTCGGACGCAAGCCTATCGTTTCTCCTGAAGTTCAGGGTGAGACTGTTACTTTCCGTCTCAGAGCTCCTTATGCTACAACTGTAAGTATGTACGGTGCTTGGATGCCAGGTTATGGCGACAGCATTCCATTGACTCGCGGTGAGGACTATGTATGGTCAGTTACTATCCCTGCACCATCACCAGAGATCTACACTTATCACTTCATCGTTGACGGTGTTACAATGAGTGACCCTAGCAACGTTCTTATGCAGCGTGACGGTACTCGTTATCTCAGCATGCTCCTCGTAGACGGTGAGCGTTCAGAGAACTACAAAGAGGCTAACCAGAGAGGTTCAGTTTCACACGTATGGTATGACAGCGAGCTTCTCGGCATCAACAGAAGAATGACTGTTTACACTCCTTACGGCTACGAGACTTCAAAGAAGACTAAGTATCCTGTTCTTTATCTCCTCCACGGTGGTGGCGGTGACGAGGAAGCTTGGACTTCAATGGGCCGCACAGCTCAGATCCTTGACAACCTCATCGAGAAGGGTCTTGCTGAGCCTATGATCGTTGTAATGCCTAACGGTAACCCTGGTCAGCAGGCTGCTGTAACTCTCAACCTCCCTGTAAGCGACGTTGACTACCGCGATCCTGCAAATGCAAACGCATATGTAAAGAGCCTCGTTACTGAGATCATTCCTTTCGTAGAGAAGAACTACCGCGCTATTCCTAAGAAGTCTGCACGTGCTATCGCAGGTCTTTCAATGGGTGGTGGCCACACTACAGCTGCAACAATGCTCTTCCCAGGCGTATTCGACTACATCTGCCCTATGAGCTGCGGTATGCGTGACGGCGAAGGCGTTGACGCTCAGATGCAGGCTATCAAGAAGGCTGGTTACAAGCTCTACTGGATCGGTTGCGGTACTGATGACTTCGCATGGCCAGGTACAGAGACAATGGTTGAGATCCTCAAGAGAAACGACATGGAGCACACTCTCTTCGCAAGCGACGGAGGTCACGTGTGGTACAACTGGAGATATTATCTCAACACATTCGCACAGCTTCTCTTCAAATAACAGATAGATATAAGAGAATATATAACAACAACTCCAGATGCCCGAGAGGGTGTCTGGAGTTTCTTTGTACGCCCAGCACGGGCATGTTCTAACGGGTGAAAGTCCCTAATGCGCCCTAATGACGGGAAGCATATAG
>CANBDZ010000109.1 GCA_947367375.1 uncultured Bacteroidales bacterium
TAATACTAATCATTTATGGCATTCATCGACAAAATCAATCCGGATGTACCGGAAGGTAGGCTTTTGATCAGGAATGGGGAATTCATCCTCAAGGATCCTGATGCAGAAGTCTCAAAAATCCCGTTGGATAAGAAGTGGGACAAATTACTCAAGTACATCAAAGACCAAATGTATAGTGACTCTGAAGTCGATATGATGATCTGTGCTTATGGTCATATTTATAGACGGAGAGCAAGACGGGATATTGATAAATACAACCAAATCAGGAGAGAATTTCCTAAACTTAACTACCAGTTAAGATCGTTGCTGTTGTATGATTATTACGACATGCTTCCATCAAATAGGAAAATTGCAGACTCAGCTTATTATGAATTGAATGATAACTTTAGGCTTCTACTGGATGACTGTATGCGAGCAGCCAAGGCGGCGCATGTAAGAGATCTGACTATTAGCGTCGAAGCTTCTAGCTGTGCAAATTTCTTTGCGTATCTACAGAAATTGAGAGTCAACAATATTCGGGATTTAGAGGAAGACCATGTGAGGAAATATATGATTTACAGTAAATGCAAACCCGAATTACCATACAGAATCGGACTCTTCATTAGAAGGTATGCAGAATCAATAAAGAATAACGAACTGCTCATAAAAAGTTCCTTTTTCCCAATGGAGAGAATCATCAGAAGTGTATATCAACCAATGACAGAAGGGGAGAGGAGTAAGTTCGAGGGATTTCTACTTGATGATAATTGTCCATTATCAAAGCGTGATAAGGCTATTTGTATATTGCTTCTATATACGGGCATGAGACAAATGGATGTATCCAATCTAAAGCTAGATGATATTAAATGGAATAAGGACCAGATAATATTCAAGCAGACCAAGACAAGAAAGGCACAGATCATTCCTCTTAGACCGATAATAGGTAATACCTTATATGACTATATTAAGGAAGAACGCCCTGAAACAGACTTGCCATATATCTTTATTACCAAGCAAAAACTGAGAGGATGTTATGCAAAGTGTAGAATTCCTGTTATTGTCAACAATGCATACAAGATGGTAGGTATCAGGCAGAATGCCAGACAAGGCACTCATCTTCTGAGACATAGTTTTGCAGACGCTCTGATCAACAATGGAAGCGATCTCTCTATCGTATCAACCGTATTAGGACATGACTCCCCTCAAACGACTCTCCAGTACCTATCCTCTAATATAGAAAAGCTGAGAGAATGTGCCATAAGCATAGAAGAGTTCCCCATAACCCATAAACTTTTTAGTCATGAAAATCACTAAGACAAGAGATGAATGGTATGCCGACTATATGGACTATAGGGCATCATTTAAATATAAGAAACCTGCAAATGATTTCGTACGCTGTTTCTTGAACTGGTGCGACAGAACATATATGAAAACAAAGTATCTAGAACAAAGAATGATAGATACATGGTGTACCAAAAGAGATACAGAAAAGAACAGATCTCATGCAGTAAGGATAATGGCTGTTAACGCGTTTCTTAAATACCTCAATAAGAGGGGAGAAGGTCCATATTTATACACCATGTATGGAGATTTAGAAAAGTACGATGAGCCTGTTCTGTTCAATATAGAAGAGGTAAGAAATTTCTTTAGAGCTGTAGATGAAATGGAATATAAAGCAAGCTGTCCAATTCCTCTTCCGCGATTTCAATCAAAACTAAAATGCTTGGTAACTCCTGTAATATTCAGGCTCATCTATAGCACAGGTATGAGACCGAATGAGGCCAGATGGCTTGACTGCAAAGATGTGGATTTGGAAAGGGGAGTCATATACATAAGAAAAGCAAAAGGGTATTATGAGCGCATCATAGCCTTACATGAAAGTACGTCAGCAATGCTTAGACAATACGATGAGTTGATGTCAAGAGAGATGCCTGGAAGAACAGTCTTCTTCCCCAATGATGAAGGTAATTATAGGTCGTCCTACTATCTCCATACCACTTTTAATCGATGCTGGTATAAGTATAATAAGAAGACTACGGAGAAGAATGTTGTAACATACTCATTTAGACACAATTATGCCGTTCAGAATATTATATCTTGGAAGCATGACGGCTTTGACTTTGATATGAAACTACTAGCATTATCCAAGAGTATGGGTCATGGAACTCCTGATGCTACCTTATACTATTTCCACCTGGTTCCTCAATTTGCAGATCAGCTTGACGAGGCTGAAGGGGATTTTATATCTCAACTTTTACCTGACATCCAATGAAGAAAAGAGATAATGCATATAAGTTTGCTGATGAATTCATGAAGTTTATGGCAAACTCATACGAAAAGAGAAGTGACTATACTTCTATAGGATATAAACAATCTATGACAATGTTTTTAGATTATGCCGAAAAGGTCAAAAAGGTTAAGCCATCATCTTTCGGATTAGAATACTTTACCTATGATAATCTGACCGAGTATATGAGCTGGCTGAGATATGAAAAGAACTTATCGCCGCAGACATGTAATCTAAGAATGAGTCAAATTGTAGCGTTCTTGAAATTCGTTGCTCGAGATCCACATTATAGAGCAATCTATATGGAGGCAAGTTATGTGGCGAGATTCAAAGTAACTGTTAGTGACAACATTGTTGGACCAATAAGCAAAGAGTCAATTCTGAATTTAATCAAAACAATAGGCACAGATAAGGATAGTGGCCTGAAATATTCTACAATGCTTACATTGTTATATCAAACAGCGACTAGAATATCCGAAATCTTATCCTTGAAGATCTCAGATTTATTTCTAAACGAACCAATACCATCTATAAATGTCTTAGGTAAAGGTAATAAGTTTCGCAAGCTTAGTTTGTTAAAGCCACTAAACAAGCAACTTAAGTACTACATACGAAAGGTCCATGGGGAGAAACCCAATCCAAACGATTATCTGTTCTTTTCTAAGTGCAAAGGTAAGAATGAGAAATGCTCAACCCGAAGTGTAAATAAACAGATTAATGTATATCTAGCGATTGCAAGGAAGAAATATCCTGAACTTCCTGAGCATATACATAGTCATCAGTTCAGACACAGCATGGCGACTCATATGATTGATGACGGAATAAATGTATTCAGCGTAAGTAAGTTTCTTGGCCATAAAAGTGTTTCTACAACAATGAAATATATTGGTATAACTCCAAAGATGACAGAGAAAGCAATAGCACAAATCGAATCGTCATCATTGCATCATATCTCAGCAAAATGGAAAAAAACGGCCTCACTAGTAGATTTGATTAAATAACGCATTATCAGCGACTTGAACTGACGCATGTTAACATTTCAATACCGCATAGTTAACATAATAAAGATTGTGTAACCGAATTTTTAGGAAGGGGAGAGACCGTAAAAACGGGAAAATTTATATGACAGACAACAAAATTTTTAGAAATAAATGAGAACTTTTTCCTGCTGGATATATTTGGCTTTGGGTGCGTCTAATAAACTGACTATCAGTGTTAAAATCATAATTAGAACATAGTATAAACACTTGATAATTAAGGATTAAGTTCCTATTTATTTTAGGTTCCTATAATAATCATAGTTGTATAACAAAAGGGGAGATTCATTTTTCCGGACTATGTAAGGCAGTGAAACACTGTCTGTTATACAGAAAATTGAAATTCCCCTCATGATGTTATGTTAACATTATGTTGTCAATCCATTATCCGGAAAAACCTCTTTTTTGATTTTCAGTAATGAATTCTTGTCAAGCCTATGTCCACCCTTATCGTCAATAAGAATGGTATATCCAAGTTCTTGACACACAGCCATATTGGCGAGAATACCTTCTGGCCCGATCAGCTCATCATGAATTGAAAATACGGCAAAATTTTCCTCCTTGTTTACCTGCCTCATCCCATCCTTGCTTCCGTCCCTTTCGAATGCCTTGCAGATATTTTCGTTCAGCTCATATTGCTGTACGCCATCTTGTCTGGGAACGAAATACTCCTTGACACCGAATCCGATTTTCTCTCGGATAATCTCTGCTATGTTGCACGCAGGGTTGCATATAATCCTCTTGCACCCAGGAACTTGTGAAAGATCCGCAAACATGATGTAGAGTCCCCCTAATGAAGTGCCCATGAGAAGTCTTGGCTTCAAATCGGTCACTGCCTTGTCTATGATAGCGACAGACTCCTTAAGGTCTTCGTTCATTTCAAGAGTATGCCACTTGTACTGAGGCAGCAACTTCGATATGGCCTTGACTGCGGAGGTTGATGCTCCGCTACCAAGACCATGGATATATATTGCATTCATCTCTACCATCTTCCCTCCCATTGTCTGCATGATGACAAAGGCGGCATGCTGCACATGTGAAAGCCTCCGCCCATGCACTTGCCTGTGTCATGGGTATCGAACTCTACCCACGAGCAGAAAGCGTTAGGAATAGCTACGCCTGTCCAGTGACGGCATGTGGCACAGTTGTGCCAGTCTGTAGGAATACTTGATTTACTCATAGTTGTTATCTATTGTATTGGTTATCAGATAGTAAGTATTGGTTCTCCGAAGAGATGTAGATCATCCGGAAGTGTATATGGTAACTTACCTTTACGCTCTCTCAACTGAGCTAGAAGTTTACCTAGGACATTGCATCCGAAGTAGTAGTTCTTGCCTTCAATCTCTACAAGTCTAGCTCCCCAAAACAGGTTGGATGCATAGTTTGTGTTGGTGGCATCCTCTACCGGCATCTTATCTGTCGCATGCAGATCCTTACGGAAAGCCGCGTTGTCCCTGTACTTGAGATTCAGACAGTACTTCATCCATTCCGTCTGAATTCTCTTCCAATCCTGGCGGTGAAACTCTCTAAATTTAGCCTTGTATTCTGTCT
Source organism: uncultured Bacteroidales bacterium (assembly GCA_947367375.1). Lineage (GTDB taxonomy): Bacteria > Bacteroidota > Bacteroidia > Bacteroidales > UBA932 > Cryptobacteroides. Next base: position 4,855 of record CANBDZ010000109.1, read on the forward strand.
TCTTGCGGGCATCGACTCTCTTCTGAAAGAGATTGTCTTTAAGCCAGTTGTGAGCTTCTGCAGAGTCGATTCTCGCCATATTGTAGAGAACTTCGATCTGACGGAATCGGAAGTCTCCGTAATGCATCCATCTCTCTTCTTCGTTAAGAGGAATCACAGACATATTGTCGAGATTATAGTACTTGGACCCCTGTTTGGTGATGAATGGCTGGCAGCCTTCTGCCGGATAGAGTCCAAACTTAAGTAGTTGTGAGAACTCATTTTCGCTCTGCGGAATCAGTGCCTCCGGGTCTTCAACAAGCGTGGAGAGTTTCTGGAGCAGTTTAGGATCGCTTAGCTGTGCGTTGATGAAATTAAGGTTCATAGTTTGTTCGTCTGTACCTATAAATACTCCTGGAACAGGAAATAGTTACAGTAAAATGACAAAAGCAGCGGGTCTAGAATCCGACCTTTCTTACCTTGGACTTGAAGTTCTCCTCGTCGCAGAACTTGCAGATCTCATCCAACGTCGGCTTGTTGCCTGACAGGATATAGTCCACAGTACTCTTGCGCACTACGTTCTCGATCTGGCCTCCGCTAAACGGATATCTGCGTGCGAGTGTAGTGTACTCCTCATCATCAAGGCCCTTCATCATGGCTTTCCATATCTTGCCTCTCACCTCTTCGCCTGGCTTCTCAAGCTCTATCTTGTAAAGGAAACGACGCTCGAACGCAGGGTCAAGGTTGCCATGGAGATTCGTGGTACATATCATTATTCCCTCGAGGTTTTCCATTTCCTGAAGGATGATGTTCTGAAGGGAGTTGAGCATCTGAGCAGCGGAAGACTCTACGTTCTCCATTCGCTTGCCGAAAATCGCATCGGCCTCATTGAAGAAGAGTATCGGCTTGAGGTCTTTGCTCTTACAGAGGTTTCTGTAGATATTGAACACCCCTTTGACGTTCTTCTCAGAATCACCTACCCACTTACTTTTGAGCTTACTCATGTCAATGTAGAAGATATCCCTACCAGTCTTCTTTGCAAGCTGCATGGTTGTCTCAGTCTTTCCCGTGCCTGGACCACCGTACAGAATCACATTGAAACCCTTGCGCATTCCCATCTCTTCGAGTCGTGCCTGGATGCCTTTGAAGTGCTCATCCTCGAGAAGATTCTCGAGTCGTTCTACCTGCTCCTGCTCGGGAGCGTTGTAGAAGAGCTCCTTGGCAACGATATTCTCATGACTCATAAGGTCTCTGTGTCCTTCTGTACGTTCCTCGCTGAAGAGGTCCACTTCTGTGAAGAATGTCTCCCTGATCTTCTCCGACAGTCCGCCTGCACCTTTATCCATAAGGCCTTCCTCTCCTCCGAAGCAGATAAGGCCAGCTTTCTGTGCCTGCATCTTCTCGGCCTGGAATCGCCTGAAGAACTTCTGGCTATCTTCCTCCTCTGAGATGAAGTCACTCAAGCGGCAGAACTCCATCCACTTGTCTCCGAAGCTCACATATCGGTGACACAGATAGTAGAAGATGCGCTGTTCGGTATCTGAAAACTTTCTGATACCGCAGTCGAGAACCTTCTGGCAGAAATCATTCTGCGGATTAACATCCACAAGCATATTAAGATCCTGGATGAGCATATCAAGTGTAATCTCATCATCGCGGAAAGCTCGGAATGCCTTTCGCATCTGGGAGAAAATTTCTTCGGTGTTAAGTCCGGCGAAGTTCTTCTCTGAAAACTCCTTATCCTCGACAATGGCCTGAGAAGCCTCTTTGAGAATGACATACGAGAAGCTGCCTCGACCTTTGTTTACTCTTACAACCCTCTTGTGTGCAAGAGAATCAAGGTACTGACGGAATCCGATGAACTCGATATTGGTACATCCCATGAATTTGGCGATATCCTCGTCATCACATGAGTGGAATCCATGTGTATTTTCCAATACGCAGGAAAGGATAGCGGCCTCCTCCGGACACAATCCCATCTTTTGCTGCACATAATCAAAGTCAGCTTTCAGTTCCTCTACAGTACTGTCTATATAGGTGTCTTGCTCTACCTTGATCATGATTCTGTTCAAGCATGCTGACAATGACATCGTTTCCTTGTCTCTTGGCTCAATCCTTTCGTCCGACATCATGTCGAAATCTCTCATTCTTCTTCCTCTGGTTCTTCTGTTCATTAGTGGTAATCTCTGCATTTGAGCAGTCCTACTGGTAAATACCGACGTAGCGATTTCTTGTTACAGAAATCTTTTTCTTTTTTTCATGTCACTTTTTCCCAGATAAGCGGCATAGAAGAGGCCGTAAATCTCAGACAAGTATACCTGAAGGTAAATCCTAAGGACAAATATAGGTTCAAGAGAATTTTATCTAGAAATAAAGAAAAAGCTAAAAGGATTTGCAACATTTTACGAAATTAACGGTATAATATAAATGCGGACTGATAGAGAGTAGTACGTCTTACATAGTATTGGCAAAGTTTCTTTGATACATGGATCTGTGATCAATTTTAACTTGAGTAGAAAAGAAACCAACTAATACACAGATATATGGAAAGAAAGAACCTCACATCATCAGACCTTCAGCACATTAACGTAGTAGCACGTAAGGCAATCATCGACACATTCAAGTATTACAACTTCATGTTCGAGGCCTACGATGTTGACTCTGTGGTATCGGACACCTTGTTCAAGGTAGCCAAGAGCATGGACAAGTACGACGCGAGTCGTTCTAAGTCAGCTTGGTTCAAGACAATTGCCGAGCGCTGTGCTTGCAGCTATATCGACAGTGAATATAGCTGGAGATACCACCATTCGGGTATGGTCGTAAAGGCCGATACCAAGGATGAGGTCGTCGAGTTTGAGCTCGCCGATCGAGAGGGTTCGGAGAGATATCAGGCAGATTTCCAGATTATCGTGAACGAGAAGATGGAGTCTGTTGAAAGGGTCATCGACTCCTTTGGCGAGAAGGCGGCACTCGCCCTTCGACTTTATGCCGAAGGGTACACCTATGAAGAGATGCAGGAGCGTCTCGACATGGGTTACCTCGCCCTCAAGACCTTGATCTCCCGCTACCGCAAGGAGCTTAGGGAAAGAGTGGCAGCATAGCTGACACGTCTGCAAGAGTCCTCCAAACGGAGGACTCTTTTATTTGGTAGTGGATTCAGTACTAAATTGGGTTTGCAAGAAACCCCAACAAGATATGATTTCAGTTTTTCAATTAACAAGGGTTAGCTAGGCGGCATCACATAATCCTCGTTAATTATTCAGTTTTGAACCTTTCAAAAAAATCCTCCAACGGGTCTTTAAAAAGATTTTCCAACTGTTCTAGGAATGCTATCTGTGTTTCTATATCCAATGATGTGAATTCTTCCACATTATCTTCGTCAATTTCTTTCAAACAATTCTCTTCAAATCCACGCCAAGTACTTACTTTATCATTGTTATATACAAACCAGCCATTGAGTTTGTTATTATAGAATATTAAATTCGAATACCACATACGGGTACTACTATATTTGATAAAGAACTCTATCTTCTCTGGAAGGAAGCAATAATAGTTATTATCCCTGTCTCTTATACACATCTCCGAGCCCACGAGACCCTAAGACATCTCGTATGCCGTCTTCTGCTTGAAAAGG
>CANBDZ010000110.1 GCA_947367375.1 uncultured Bacteroidales bacterium
CCCTGATGGCGACGTCCCCTGCGCGGGCCGAACTTTCCGCGTGGATGAACCTTGCCCTGAAACGGACAATGATACTGATCCAGACTATCCACACACCAGATAGACCAGTGGTCGGGAAGATCCTTAAGGGCAAGTCCGTAGGGATTGCTGGCATTGTCGTTCCAATGTTCATCAAAGACACCGGAAGCCTGCATGAACTCAGGAGTCTTGTAGTACTGCCAGGTGTTGTCTCCGTAGAGAATCACCTTTATGTGCTCATTTGCAGTGTCCAGAGTGTCTATCGGGTCAGATGCTGTGCGGATAAGCGACTTTACAGGTTCAAGAGCCGGACGCGGGATGATCAGGCTTGTCTTTGTCGTGTCAAGCCTTGAGGCATTTTGCGCCGAAAGGCCACAAGTGACTAAAAGACACATTGTGGCCATAAGGATATATCTAAAACTTCTGCTCATTATTCCGCTCCGAACTGGCTGGTGAGGATCTCTCTCACCTTCGCAACCTTCTCATCCAGAAGTTCCTTAGACGTAGCCTCGCAGAGGAAACGAAGATAAGGTTCTGTGTTCGAAGGTCTTATGTTAAACCACCATTCTGGGAACTCCACTCTGTAACCGTCGAAGTCCATGTATGCAGTCGACTTCTCGGTCTGCATAAAGTAATCACGGACAGCATTCATAGCTCCGAGCTTGTCCTCGACGCGGAAGTTGATCTCACCTGAGTTCTGGTACTTTTCAATACGTGCGATAAGCTGGCTGAGGCTGATGCCCTGTGCCTTCATCTTGGCAACCACATTAAGGATAAGGATAGCTGCAAGAAGTCCGCTGTCAGAGTAGAAGAAATCACGGAAATAGTAGTGTCCCGCAAGCTCTCCACCGTAAACGCCGTCAATCTCACGGAGCTTAAGGGCAGCGTATGCACGTCCTACTCTCCAGGTGTTCATAACACCTCCCATAGGAGCGAGGTACTCACCTACTGCCTTAGAGCTTCTGATGTCCTGATGGATGTAACCCTTCTCACCTCTTTCCTCAAGGAAATAGTGGCCGAGCACCGCGATCATAAGGTCAGGAGAGATGAATCTGCTGTTCTCGTCCACAAACATCACGCGGTCAGCATCACCATCGAAGATGACTCCGATGTCTGACTTAGTCTCTGCAACGAGCTTCTGAAGATCCACGATATTCTTGAGATTAAGCGGATTAGGCTCGTGGTTAGGGAAGCGTCCGTCAAGTTCTTCATATATATATGACGGCTGATCGCCGAAGATATCGCGTACAAAGAGCGACGCCATTCCGTTCGAGACGTCCATCGCGATCTTCAGGTTCGACCAGTCACCTTTATATTTAAGAAGGAACGCGAGGTAATCTGCACGTATATCCATAGGATGCACCTGGCCCTTCTTTTCTACCGGAACACACTCGCGGCCTGACTCCACCCACTCCTTGATCTGGCCAAGACCTGTGTCAAGACCTACCGGAAGGGCGTTTTCACGCGACACCTTCATTCCGTTGTACTCAGCAGGATTGTGTGATGCCGTGATCTGGACAGAAGCCTTGAATCCATAGTGGGCTGTGCCGAAGTACACCATAGGAGTAGTGCTGAGTCCGATGTCGTAGACATCAGCTCCTGCATCAGTAAGTCCCTTGAGAAGGTACTCGTGAATCTCTGGCGATGAGACTCTGCCGTCGCGTCCTACAAGGACCTTGTCAGCAGAAAGAAGTTCAGGAAGGAAATAACCGACCTTGTAGGCTACCTCCTTGTCAAAGTCCACATTGTAGACTCCCCTGATGTCGTAAGCGTGAAATGCTCCCATTATTTCTTTGATTTATATCTTGTCTGTACTGTTCCTTTTGAAATCGCCTGAAGCTTGCGAAGAATCATCTTGCGGCGGATAGGCGACACGTTATCTACAAAAAGGTTGCCTTCAAGGTGCGAAAGCTCGTGCTGCACCATACGGCAGGCAAAACGGTCGAACTCCTCAACCACCTTTTCGAGGTCCTCATTGTAGTACTCAACTTTGATCTTCGAAGGACGGGTAACCTCTGCATATATGCCGGGAACGCTCAGACAGCCCTCCGAAAAGTCGCAGGTCTCCTCGCTTTCCTCGAGGATGACAGGGTTGATCATAGTCCTGCGGAAATCCTGAAGGTAGTCATATGTGTCAGAAAGATCAGTACCGTCCACGATAACGACGCGAAGGTTCACACCCACCTGAGGGGCAGCAAGGCCGCAGCCGTCAGCCACCTTCAAGGTCTCCTTCATATCGGCGATGAGCTTGGCGAGGCCTTCCTTATCCTGGAGGTCCGCCTCCTTATTCTCAGCTCGGAGCTTCTCCGAGCCATATAGGTATATAGGTAAAATCATATATTATATATGTATATATTATCTTCTCTTCTTTTTAGACACCTTTGATGACAGGGAATCCGGCACGAGCGACGGGTCAAATGCAAATGACGGGCCTGCGGCCTTCTTGTCCATGTAGCTCTGAAGGATGATGGCTGCGCTGATCTTGTCGACCGACTCCTTGTCCCTGCGGTCCTTCGCCTTCATTCCGCCGTCGATCATCGCCCTGTGCGCCAGCACTGAGGTGAATCTCTCGTCTTCGAGGGTTACTGGGACCTCCGGAAAGGCTTTCGCAAGCTGCTTGAGGAAGACATCCACGTCTTTGGCCGCCTCAGACGGAGCACCGTCCATATTCACGGGATAGCCTACTACAAAGCGTACTACATTCTCATTTTCAGAGTATTTTTTGAGATATTCTATTATCTTTGCAGATTGTACCGTTTCAAGGGCGGATGCGAAGATACCGAGCGGATCGCTCACTGCGACCCCCACACGTTTTCTTCCGTAATCTATGCCTATGATTCTGTCCATTTGGGCACAAAGTTAAGAAAAATATGAGCAAAATCAATAAAAGCAGCAGGCCTACCAAATTCCGCATAGCTCTGATAGACCACTACACCCATCAGCAGCTTGCATCGGTGAAAATCAGCAAGACAGGATTCTTCATCGCGATTGTCACCATCATTGTGGCATTCACCGCGCTGATCTATTCGGTCATCGCCTACACCCCTGTCAGGGAGTTCATCCCAGGCTATCCTGATGCTCATTCCAAAAGAGCTGCCCTCCACAATGCCATGCGTATAGACTCGCTTGAAACCGTCATCTACCGATGGGAACTGTATTCGGAGAATCTCAGACGAGTGGTCGAGGGACAGGAGCCGCTCAAGATTGACAGTCTCATCAATTCAAGACAGAAAATCGGTGTCAGCAACGAAGAACTTGCAGAGCTCGCATTGAAGGACTCGCTCCTGAGGCAGCAGGTAAGGGAAGAGGAACAGTTCGATATCTCGGAAAGAAACAAGCGCAACCTCCCTATCGACGGACTGCTGTTCTTTACGCCTCTCAAAGGAGTAATCTCTCAGGGATATGACCCTGCAATACACCCTTATGTAGACGTTACCGCTCCATCAGGATCTGTTGTGAAGGCAACTCTTGACGGAACTGTAATCTACGACGGATGGAGCGACGAGGACGGCTACACCATCCAGCTCCAGCACGACGGAGACATAGTTTCAATATATAAACACAACGAGAAACTCCTCAAGAAGACTGGTGACAAGGTCTCTGCCGGAATGCCTATCGCGCTGGTCGGCAACACAGGCAACCTGTCTACAGGAGAGCATCTGCATTTCGAGCTCTGGCATAAGGGCGAGACAGTGGATCCTACCAAGTACATCAGTTTCTAACTTCGAGACGCAAGGAAAGAGATGGAGAAGAGACATATAGCCATATTGGGATCCACAGGATCCATCGGCAGACAGGCCCTCGACGTGATAAGACAGCACCGCGACCTGTTCGAGGTCGAACTGCTTACAGCCAATAACAGTGCTGATCTGCTCATACAGCAGGCAATCGAGTTTGACGCAAATACCGTCGTCATCTGCAATGAGGACAAGTACCGGGAAGTGGCGGACGCATTGCAGCCCCATTATATAAAGGTGTTCGCAGGCATGCAGTCAGTATGCGACCTTGTTGCGGGAGACAACATCGACATCGTGCTCACATCAATGGTCGGATTCAGCGGTCTGTCTTCTACAGTCGCTGCTGTCAAGGCAGGCAAGACCATCGCTCTGGCCAACAAGGAGACATTGGTCGCAGCCGGTTCCATCGTGATGGACCTTGCAGGGAAGCATCACGCACGCATCCTTCCTGTGGACTCAGAGCACTCGGCCATCTTCCAGTGCCTGATGGGATCTGCTGGAGCCGCAATAGAAAAGATACATCTGACCGCATCCGGAGGCCCGTTCCGCACCTGGAGCCGTGAGCAGATCGCCCAGGCGACGCCTGCGCAGGCGCTCAACCATCCGAACTGGAGCATGGGCAGCAAGATCACAATAGACTCAGCCACTATGATGAACAAGGGACTTGAAATCATCGAGGCCCGCTGGCTCTTCGGAACAGAAGGAGACAGGATAAATGTAGTGGTGCACCCTGAATCAATCATCCATTCTATGATTGAGTATGCTGACGGATCGGTGATCGCACAGATGGGACATCCGGACATGAGAGAAGCCATCCAGTTTGCTTTCAGCTACCCGTTCAGACTTCCTCTTGACAACAAGAAGCTTGACTTCGCGCAGCTCGGAGGTCTTTCCTTCTTCGCTCCGGACACTGAAAAATTCCCGGCCCTCGGCCTTGCATACGAGTCTTTAAGGAAGGGCGGAAATATGGCCTGCATCATGAACGCAGCCAACGAAGCTGCGGTTGCAGCCTTCCTTCAGAGAAAGATCGGATTCTATGACATCACCGACATCGTACAGGAATGTATGGCTGGTGCGGAATTTGTAGCATCGCCCGATCTGGAAACAATATTCAGAACCAACGAAGCCGCCTATGCAAAAGCTGCAGAGCTTGCAGCGAAAGGGCGGAAATCCTTCTAACAGAAAACGCAACAGATGAGTCAGACACTCCAATTACTCATAGCCATCTCATTACTTGTCCTGATTCACGAACTCGGACATTTCTTCTTTGCCCGACTGTTCGGAATACGAGTGGACAAGTTCTATCTATTCTTTGATTTCGGGGACAAGAAGCTGCTCAGCACAAAGACCGGCTGGTTCAGCCGACTCTTCCCTAAAGCAAAGGAATGGGAAACAGAGTACGGCATCGGATGGGCTCCGCTCGGAGGCTACTGCAAGATTGCAGGAATGATAGACGAGTCCATGGACACAGAGCATCTGAAGAGCGAACCGCAGCCGTGGGAGTTCAGAAGCAAACCAGCCTGGCAGAGGCTTCTGGTAATGGCGGGCGGAGTCCTTTTCAACTTTATCACAGCCATCCTGACATATTCACTGATCCTCGGAATATGGGGTGAAAGCTATGTTCCTAACAAGGGCAACAAGATCTATGTCAATGATCTCGCATACGAAATGGGATTCCGAAACGGAGACGAGATCCTGAGCTACGACGATTACGTCCCTGAAAACTTCGGTATGCTGCAGGCTGACCTTGCCAGACAGACAGCAAGGAAGGCGACAGTACTTCGCGGCGATGACACAGTTGACCTATATATAGATCATAACATGATAGGACAGGTCCTGAACACTCCGGGAATGTTCGACATAGCTGTCCCGTTCAAGATTCAGGAAGTGGCAGAGGGTTCTCTTAATTCGGAAGCCGGGCTTCAGAACGGAGACAGAGTCTGCTCTATCAGCGGACAGAGCATAGATTTTGTACAGGATGCCTGGGCAATACTTGCAGAACACAAGGGAGAAGAGGTCCCTGTCACTATAGTACGAGGAGCAGACACTCTTGACCTGACCATGGCAGTAGACACCGCCGGACGTCTGGGAGTCCACCTGATACCGCTCGATGTGGAGAGCAAGAGATACACAGCAGTCGCTGCCATTCCGGCAGGATTCCGAAAGACAGTCTCGACTATCGGAGGCTATCTTAAAGACCTGAAGCTTGTGGCAACACCAAGCACGGAAGCCTACAAGTCAGTCGGCAGCTTCATTGCATTAGGCCAGGTGTTCCCTAAGACCTGGGACTGGCACAACTTCCTCAGCATACTTGCGCTGCTGTCCATAATGCTGGGAGTGATGAACCTGCTTCCCATCCCTGCGCTTGACGGCGGACACATAGTCTTCACCCTTTACGAGATCATTACAGGCAGGAAGCCGAGTGACACCTTCTTATATATATCACAGATGATAGGAATGTTACTGCTGTTTGCCCTGATGATACTTGCCTTCGGAAATGACATTATTAGATTATTCAGATAAAATAATTGACTTAACTTTCGCTGATGCGAAAGTACCTTATCCTTGAGACCTTCAGGTCGATAGTAAGTCCTCCTCCCGAGGAGGAGGATTTAGGAGGAGGGTAACGTAAACATAGAAAGTGCGGTGGGTAAAAGTTTCGCAAGTCTCACCAATCTTCAATATATCAACAATTTATCACTTGCGAAACGAGTTATTGATATGAAACGTTTTTTGACCTATCTGGTACTGGCTGCAGCGACAGTCCTTACCATCGCTTCATGCAGTGAGGAGAAAAGAAGGAAGGCCCTTCTTCCTAACATCAGCGGAAAGGCCGGCGAGGTGATCGTAGTCATCGACAAGAGCGCCTGGGAAGGAGCTGTGGGTATAACCCTCCGTGACACCCTTGCAGCCGACTGTCCTTACTTGCCACAGCCGGAGCCTCTCTACACACTTGTTGACGTGATCCCTAACGGATTCAACAACATGTTCCAGCTCCACAGGAACATCATCATTGTCAATATCAGCAGCAGCGTAACTGAGCCGGGCGTAACCCTCAGACAGAATGTATGGGCAGCTCCTCAGTGCGTGATCGGCATCAACGCTCCGGACAGCGAGACAGCTGTACAGGTGATCAAGGAGAACAGCCAGAAGATCATCACTACCCTCGAGCAGGCTGAGAGAGACAGAGTGATCCGCAACGCAAAGAAATATGAAGAGCTCGCCATTGCTCCAGCAGTGACAGAGGTCCTCGGAGGATCGCCACACTATCCGTCAGGCTACAGACTCAAGATGAAGACAAACGACTTCACCTGGGTGACATACGAGCCTCAGTACACCCAGCAGAGCATCCTCGGCTTCAAGTACCCTGTGGTGCCTGGTGAAGAGATGATGAGCCGCGAAAGCCTCATCAGCAACATCAACGCAATGCTTGAGAAGAACGTACCTGGTATGTTCGAAAACACTTACATGACCATCGCTGCCACCGTCCCACCTTCAGTAAAATACATGAATTACAAGGGTCACGCATTCGCAGAAATCAGAGGCCTTTGGGATGTTCACAACGACTATATGGGAGGTCCTTTTGTAGCCCACGCATTCTACAGCGAGGACGGTCAGGACATGATAGTACTGCTTGCATTCGTATATGCACCAAAGTACGATAAGAGACACTATCTCAGACAGGTAGAGTCAGTTCTCTACTCGTTTGAATGGGCTAAGCCAAAAAATAATGAGGGAAAAGAATAAAAATATTTTGGTGATTCGGAAATATTTTATACCTTTGCACTCCCATTTGTAAAAAATGGCTTGTTCGGTCGGTTCGTCTATCGGTTAGGACTCGAGATTTTCATTCTCGCAAGAGGGGTTCGATTCCCCTACCGACTACAAAAAATATAAAAAATAAAAATAATGGCAAACCACGCATCAGCAGACAAGCGCTATCGCCAGAGCGAGAGGCGCAGGTTGCATAACAAGTATTATGCAAAGACTACAAGAAACGCGATCCGCGCGATCAGAAAGACATCAGACAAGGCAGCAGCAGAGGCTAACGCTCCTAAGGTTTACGCAATGATTGACAAGCTCGCTAAGATCGGCGTAATCCACAAGAACAAGGCTGCAAACCTCAAGAGCGGTATCGCAGTTTACATCAACAAACTTTCATAAAGAAAGCGTACCTTATAAAAAGGTTTCTTATAGCAGAAGAGGAGCATTCCAGAAATGGATGCTCCTCTTTCATTATGGTAAGTTTTGACTATCTTTGAGGAAAGATTCTATTATATGGCAATAATAAAGGAACTCAATGGCTGCACTCCTGTTATCGGAGAGCGTGCATTCGTGGCGGAGAGCGCCGCCATCATAGGAAACGTAAGCATCGGAGAGGACTGCAGCATATGGTATGGGGCTGTGCTCCGCGGAGATGTCGGGGCCATACGGATCGGCGACAGGGTGAACATCCAGGACAATGCAGTGCTGCACGCCACCTATCAGCAGTCAGAGTGCATAATCGGAAATGACGTGTCAGTGGGACACGGAGCAAATGTTCACGGATGCATCATAGGCAATGACGTGATAATCGGCATGGGAGCCATCGTGATGGACCACACGGTCGTGCCGGACGGCACCATCATCGCAGCCGGAGCTGTCGTACCTGCAAATCAGGTTCTTGAGCCAGGCATCTGGGCCGGCATACCTG
>CANBDZ010000111.1 GCA_947367375.1 uncultured Bacteroidales bacterium
CACGGTAAGATCGTTTCTATCCTTGAGTTCGGTGCATTCGTAGAGATTCTCCCTGGTAAGGAAGGCCTCCTCCACGTTTCTGAGATCGACTGGAAGAAGACTGAGAAGGTAGAGGATGTACTCGCAATCGGTGACGAGGTAGACGTCAAGCTCCTCGAGATCGACGCGAAGACAGGTAAGATGAGACTTTCACGCAAGGCTCTCCTCGAGAAGCCAGAGGGTTACGTTGAGCCAGAGCGCAAGCCACGCGGAGACAGAGGTCCACGTCGTGAGGAGCGCAACGGTGGCCCACGCCGCGACGACCGTCGTGACAACCGCGGTCCACGCCGTGACGACAGAGGCCCAAGAGGTCCACGTCGCGACCGTCGTGAGGAGCCAGCTCAGAACGAGAACAACAACGAGCCAGAGATGTTCTAATATCTCCGGATCAGCATAAAAGACCGGCTGTCATCGAAAGATGATGGCCGGTTTTCATATTTATATATTTTGTCATAACTTTATCGGCTGAAATGACACATATATAATAACACAATAACCAATAACAATTATGAAGACATTCTTTAAGACTCTCGCTGTCTTGGCGGGAATTACTGTTTGTTCAGCAGCTATGGCACAGGACTCGTTCAAGGTGAAGGTGGATCAGCCGGCTCACGGTAAGGTGACTGTTACTCCTGCTGTTCCGGAGGATGGTATGGTGAAAGCCGGTACTGTTCTCAATGTGAAGGTAGAGGTGACTGATGAAGGCTGGGTATTTGACAGCGGTTACTATCTTTCTTTCAGCGGCGGTATGTTCTACCCTACTTACAAGGAGGTCATGAATCCTGAGTTCCAGGTAAAGGTAGAGGGTGACATTATGAGCCTCGGAGCTTCCATAATGGAGGCTGAGCGTCTTCAGGGTCACCGTGTGATCCAGGACGTGGTGTATGCACAGCCAGGCGTAAAGCCGCTCAAGTACGACATGTTCATTCCTGACGGAGCGAAGAACCTTCCTTGCATCGTGATCATCCACGGTGGCGGATGGTCTTCAAACACTGAGGACATCATGAGAGGTCTTGCTCGTGAGCTCATCAAGGGCGGCAAGTATGTTGTTGCAAGCATCGACTACCGTTGGATCGGCCAGAGAGACGGAGACCAGACTCCTAACACCATGAACCAGCTCATCGAGGACTGCTTCGGAGCTATCCTCCACATCCAGGAGCACGCTGCTGAGTACGGAATCGATCCTAAGAGACTTGCCGTGACAGGTGACAGCGCAGGTGGACACCTCTCATCATCTATGGCTAACCTCATCGAAAGAGTAGGTGACGGTGGCTGGGGTGTAAAGCCAGGTGTGTATGAGTATCTCCCTACATATATGCCTAAGGGTATGAGTGCAAAGAAGGCAAAGAAGAGCCTCCTTGCCATCAAGGCAGCTGCTCCAAGCTACGGAGTGTTCGACCGCGGAAGCCTCAAGCGTTTCGCTGCAGGTCTTGACGAGGAAGGTCAGAAGGCTATCGCTCCAAACGACAACATCCCTTCAGTAAAGGACCGTGCAATCCCTCAGTATCTCGTACTCGGAACTCTTGACCGCACAGTAGGTCGCGAGCCTATGGAGAAGTACGTCGAGAACCTCAAGGCAGCAGGCCAGACTGCAGAGCTCGTAATCATCGAAGGAGCAGAGCACGCATTCTTCGACTGGAAGCCAGACCAGCGCACTAAGGCAACCTTCGCTAAATTCGGAGTTCCTTATGCAGCAGACATGATGAGATTCTTCGACGAGGTATTCTACAAATAATAAAAAAGATTGCCGGTCAAGCCGGCAATGACGTAAGGTAGTCAGCTCGGACCAAAAGCCGGCAATGACGTAAGATAGTCAGCCCGGTCCAAAGGCCGGCAATGACGTAAGATAGTCATCCCCGGCCTTCGGACCGGGGATCTTTATTTTCTAGTTATTCACCGGAGTAAGGGTGAAGCGGAAGGTGTAGGCCTGTGGGAGGATGCGGTGTTCCTTCTTTGGCCATGCACCCCATGAGTTTACGCAGCCGAGGCCCTGCTGGACGAGGTCCAGATTTACCCAAGTCTTGCCGAGTGAGCGGTCGTTCTCGTGGGCCAGAGCCTTGAGTTCGAGTGAGTGAGCCTGGTTTGTTCCGATCTTGCGGACATCCATCTGCTCCCAGCTGAACGGAAGAGCTGATGCGGAGAACTTCACGTCTGAGCGGATCTCGAAACCTGCTCCATTGTCATCAAGCACCTTCATCCACTTGACAGAAGTCTTTGTACCTGACTCCTGAGGACGGGCATAGCCGTAGTGGTACTGGTCCTCAACTCTCTGCACATAATGGCCGATCAGAGCTGAGCTGTTTCTGTCGATATAGTTCTCGTGAGGGCCGAAGCCGAAGTACTCGAGGTTAGAGAAGAGACCTGGCATAGCGAAATGCATTCCGAAGCGTGGAAGAATCGGAGCCTCAGTAAGCTTGCCTGCATCTGTGAGGGTCTCAACAGCCTCAACAGTACCGTCCGCATATATATTATATGTCATCTTCACAAGTGCAGCCTCCCCTATCGGAGCATACTCCACGGCCACCATATAGCTGTCGTCAGCAGCAGTGACCTCAAACGAAGTCACATCAAATGAAGCCGAACGCCAGAGGTCCTGCACCTTGTCAAAGCGAGCTCCAAGGTCATTCTCATTGGCAGCCCTTGCAAAACAAGGCATAAGCGGTTCCTCAAGAAGATCACGTCCATCGAGAGTGTACTTCACAAGAGCACCTGTTGCTGAATCAAACACTGCCTCCCATGCATTGTAACGAGGATGCGAAGCTCCCTCATATGCCATCGTACCGGAGAACACATAAAGTCCTCCGTCAGACTTCATAGCCGGAACACCAGAATTGTTCTTAAGGTTCTCAAGGGCAGCCTCATTGATAAGGATCTGGTCATAAGCTACTTCCGAACCAGCTGGAAGGAGGCTGTCAGCCTTCTTGAGCGAGTAAGACACATTGAGGTATACATCATGCTCCCTGAGATCAGCAACGCCTGCAGCGTCCTTGATGTCCGCTTCAGAGAAACCAAGATCACAGGCCACGGTCTGCTGAGGTGCAACCGAAAGCGAAGGTACGACGCCTGCAAGCACAGGGCAACCGTCCACCTCAACAGTCCAGTTCATCATATACCTTGAAAGGTCGATGAAGAAATATTCATTATATATATTGACACATCCCTTCAAAGCCTCTTCTGCTGTCGCAGAAGTAAGGATCGAGCGGTACTGATATGCCACCTCATAGGCGTGCGGATGGAGGGTGCGGTCAGCTGCGATGATA
This sequence comes from uncultured Bacteroidales bacterium, assembly GCA_947367375.1. Taxonomy (GTDB): domain Bacteria; phylum Bacteroidota; class Bacteroidia; order Bacteroidales; family UBA932; genus Cryptobacteroides. The sequence goes on from CANBDZ010000111.1 coordinate 3,300, forward strand.
CCGTTGCAGCAGAATGAATTGTCAGACGGATCATAATCGTTGAAATCACCTCCGAATGCGAATATATGGTCTGTTCCGTACTTAGCCGGATCCACAGGCCACCAGAGTGCCTGGTCAACAAAGTCCCAGATGAATCCGCCCTGATATGAAGGATACTTGCGGATGAGGTCCCAGTACTCCTTCAAGCCGCCGAGAGAGTTACCCATAGCGTGTGCATACTCACACTGGATAAGAGGTCTTTCAGGGTTGGAAGCCACATACTTCTCAGAGTGGTCGTGGTCCCAGTACATCGGGCAGAGGATGTCTGTGTTCGAATCGAACTCAGCACGCTCGTACTGCACCGGACGAGTCGGATCAAGAGTCTTCACAAGATCATAACCCTTATGGAAGTTAGGACCGTTTCCAGCCTCGTTTCCAAGGCTCCAGATGATTACAGAAGGATGGTTGCGGTCTCTCTGGACAGCTCTCTTGATACGCTCAAGATGTGCGTGCTCATAGGCAGGATCCTTAGCGAGAGTAGCATCTCCATAGCCCATTCCGTGCGACTCGATGTTGGCCTCGGCCACCACATAAAGACCGTAACGGTCGCAGAGCGAGTACCAGAGTGGATCGTCAGGATAGTGGCAAGTACGAACTGCATTGATGTTCAGCTGCTTCATTATCTGGATGTCCTGAATCATATCCGCTTCTGATACGATGTATCCCTTATATGGGTTCATTTCGTGGCGGTTTGCACCCTTGATGAGTACCGGCTGGCCGTTTACCAGAAGCTGGCCATCCTTGATGCACACGTCTCTGAATCCGATCTCGATAGCGGTAGTTTCAGTGACGCCCTTCTTGTTGGAAACAGACACTTCAAGATTGTACAGCTCCGGAGTCTCTGCTGTCCACAGACGCGGCTGCTCAACGATGAGAGAGCTCTCGATGAAATAGCCTCCGTCCTCATTGCGGAACGCAGCTGCCTTTGTCACAGGATGATTGATCTCGACTGCAAATGCCGGATTCTTAGGGTCAGTAAGTCTTATGTCAACTGCTGATATGCCCTTGCTCACGTCCACGCGCACCTTTGCTGTACCGTCAGCAGATGCAGTCACCTTGATGTCCTGAATGCGGTCCTTTTCACGTGAATATACATAAACGTCGCGTGAGATTCCCGAAAATCTCCAGAAGTCCTGGTCCTCAAGGTAAGTACCGTCACACCAGCGGAAGATCTCGAGGGCAATGAGATTCTCGCCCGTCTTCACATATTTGGTTATATCGAAACGTGCCTCGAGCTTGCTGTCTTCGCTGTAGCCGACTTCCTTTCCATTCACCCACACTCGTACGTTTGATGTGGCTGAACCGATATGAAGGAATATATCCTTGCCCTTCCATGTCTCGTCAAGTTCGAAAGTGCGTCTGTACTGACCCACATAGTTGTGCCAGTCAGCCGGGAACGGAGGATTGTTCTTATAGTGACCCTTCCAGGCATATCCGATGTTCAGATAGACAGGGACACCATAGCCATGAAGCTCCCAAAGGCCTGGTACCGGGATCTCGTCCCATGAGCTGTCATCATAGGCTGCCGAGTAGAAGTCCATCGGGCGGGCATTCATGTCCTCGCTCCATTTGAAGTTCCACAAACCGTTGAGCATCAGCTTCATTCCGTCAGTCTCAAAATAAGAGGACATCGGAATACGGTTGCGTTGTACGACCTGTGGGTCCTGCCAGTCAGGTAAGGTTTCTTTAGGGGTTGCTGCATTTACAGCAACAGCTGCCCACGACGCGAGAGCGAAGAGAGCAGCTGAGATGATTTTTTTCATATCAATGTGTGGTTAGATTACTTCTATGTCTTCTTCCGGAAGCCAGCCCTGACGGCCGTCCGCAAGCTCGATGTTCTTCCATCTTCCGACCTCGTCGATGATCTTCACCTTTGTTCCTTCGTGAAGGATGAAGAGGTCCTTGGAAACTTCTGATGAAGGCGAGCTCTTGACAGATGTCACCGGACGCATCACGATGGCATCATCCGCAGTCATATATTCCTTCTTCTGCCAAAGGGAGAATGTCAGACAGGCAACCGCTATCAGAAGGGTCACAATACCTGTAAAGAATCCTGTCCTGCGGCCTGCTACAGATGGTGAAAGCACAAAGAGAAGCGCAAGACCAAGTGTAAGTGCAAGGAACACGAGGAAAAGTACCGCAAGAGCATCGGAGTCCATCATATAACTGAGCTTCCTTGCCCAGGCCTTGAGCACGAACTCAGGCACAGCTACGATCCTGTCCTGGATAGTGTTTGCAAGAAGCTCGAGGTTGTACTTAGCGTCATCGTATGAAGGATCGATCTTGAGTGCTCTTTCGTAGTAGAGGATAGCCTTCGGAAGGTTGCCGTCCTTGAAATATGCATCACCGGTGTTGCAGTACAGAGGTGCTGACTCGAGTCCCATCGAAGCGATGAGCTCATAGTCTGCCACAGCGTCCATCCAACGGCCGTCCGCATAAGCGGCATTGGCTGAGTTCCAGAGAGAGTCCTGGTACTCTGTCTGTGCCGATGCAGCAAACGGAAGAGCCAGGAAGAGCAGGAGCGCCATATATGCTCCCTTAGGAGCTGATTTCTTTGCCTTCATACTTGAGTCTATTGAAGAGATCACATCAAGGGCAGATGCATAGTGAGCCGCCATTGCGTCGTGTCCTGCATCAGGAGAGTATCTCGCGAACTCGCAGGCATCGAGGAGGCCGATGAATGTGTTGATATATTCCTCACTCACATTGCCTTCCATCAATGACTCAGCGATACGGTCGCGTGAGAGGTCGGCAAGCGAGATGTTGAGCTTGTCTGAGATGAAGCCCAGAAGAGCCTTGTGGAGTTCCTCGTAGAATGCTGTGTAGAGGTTCTGCTTGAGGAAGGTCTCTGCAAGATTGAGACGCTTGAGGGCCATCTTTGTAGCCTTGCGGTTCTTTGTGCCGACAACGTCAGCCTTTCTTGCAGCAATCTTTCTGAAGGCAAGCCAGCATACAAAAGCAATGACAAAAAGAAGAACTACCAGTACCCAGAAGAGGACTGAACCGACAAAGAATTCGCCCTTTGCCTTGAAGTCCGGCGACTTGACATTGATGAATCTGATGTCGCTGCCAAGGTTCTTCACATCCTTCTGGACAGGGGTGCTTATGACAACTCCACCATTATCCACCTCATTTCCGCGAGCGACATGAAGCTCTATCGGAGCTGTCTCAAGAGTCACATACTCTTTCTTGTTCACATCATAGTAAGAGCACTTTATAGGTTCGATGACAAAGTCACCGTGGCTGCGAGGGATGAATGGGAACTCATAGAACTTGCTGCCTGACACACCGCCCTTATCGATCTTCTCAGAAACCTTGGTGTCATATACCTCCATATCAGGAGGGAAGTTCACCTTCGGAGCCTCAAGAAGTGAGACGTTACCATTACCTGTAACAGTCACCAGAAGAGAAGCTGCCTCATGAGTCTTGAGGGAGTCCTTGCTTACCGATGCTGAGATCTTGAATTCTCCCACTCCACCTGCGAATGAAGCCGGAGCACCTGCCGGAAGCGGAGACACATTTACAGTCACAGGTCTTGAAACCACCTTCTTCCTGACTGTCCTGTAATCATCAAAGAAGCCGTCGAAGATGCTTGATCCACCTGAAGAGACTCTTATATTTACAAGACATACGATCTCAGACGGGTCTATAGTCACAGCGCCCTGCTGCTGAGGGATGAGGATGAATTTCCTCAACAACGCCGAATTATATATCTGTCCGTTATAGGTCTCACGAGTGAACTCGATGTTGGTCGGGGCATGGAGTTCCTGGCTCCAGAAGCCGTTGAACGAAGGGAATGTAACGCCCTCAAAGCCTACGATGTTGACTCTCTGATAGAGTTTGATAGTAGCTGTAATAGGCTCACCCACAACAACATTACTCCTGCTGAGAGTCACAGTAAGGAATACATCATCATCCGAAATGACACCCGAGCTTGAACGAGCCTGCTGCGACTGTCCTGCAGACGCTGCGCCAGAAGACTGACTACGCGATGACGAAGACGATGAAGACTTGGATGCCACCACCTCGATAGAGACAGACTTGGAATAAATGGTCTGTCCCTTCACATTTGCGCTGGCACGCGGAAGTGTGAACTTACCCTGAGCGGTCGGACGAAGAACATAGGAATATGTAGTCTGCACCGACTTAGTGGTCTTTCCGTTTATTATCTGCATACTTGTGGAGCGGCCCTGCTGAGGTCCCCAGAGCAGCTGGAAATCAGATCCAGGCTGCCACTCGAAGTCAGTGATCTTGCCCTCCCCTTCTATGATGAATGTGACATTGAACTGCTCATCAGCCGCAACAACATTGTGCACCTGCACTTTGATGTCGGTCTGAGCAAAGGCCACAGCCGCAGCCAATGTCATAAGTAGCGTCAATAATAATTTCTTCATATATCGTTTCTGTCTTTTACCAATTCTTTTCCTTCTGTCTTGCCTTCAGGGCTTCAGCCTTCTCCTTGTTGACCTTGTCCTGAGTCTCCTTTTCCTTAGCCTGAATAGCCTGAAGCATCTGCTGAGCTGCCTGCGGGCTTATCTTTGGCTCTGTACCAGACTGATTCTGCTGACCATTCTTCGAATCCTGATTGTTTTGGTCCTGATTATTCTGGTCCTGGTTACCATCCTGATTCTTGTCATTATTTTGATCATTATTCTGATTCTGGTCTTGATTCTGATCTTGGTTCTGGTCCTGATTCTGGTCCTGATTCTGGTTCTGATTCTGGTCCTGATTCTGGTTCTGCTGATCCTGCTGCTGCTTCAACTTCTCCTTTGCATAAATATAATTCTCCTTAGCATCCAAGTCTCCAGGATTACGCAAAAGAGACTGTTTATAAGCATCCACAGCTTCCTGATAATTGCTCATAGCCATAGCGACATTACCACGATTATAGTAATAATCAGCGGCATACGGAGAATCAACTGCAGCATCCTTAATCCTATCCAGATGCTTCATAGCTTGATCATAACTTCCTTGACTATATAGCGTATTAGCCATATTCTAGTTGGCCGCAAACGACAAAGAAT
>CANBDZ010000112.1 GCA_947367375.1 uncultured Bacteroidales bacterium
CATCCGGAAGCAGTGCTTCTGTTCAGGTGCGGCGATTTTTATGAAACATATGGAGATGATGCCCTGATCGCCAGCAAGGTGCTCGGCATCGTCCTTACAAAGCGTTCCAGCGCGACTCCAGGCGCCATTCCTATGGCCGGATTCCCTCATCATTCACTTGAGACCTATCTCCCTCGACTTGTGCGTGCGGGCTACAAGGTGGCAGTGTGTGACCAGCTGGAGGATCCTAAGCTCACAAAGAAGATAGTCAAGAGAGGAATCACCGAACTGGTGACTCCCGGCATCGCCTTCAGCGAGCAGCTTCTGGAGCAGAAGGAGCACAACTACATTGCGGGACTCACATTCTACAAGGAAAAATGCGGCGCTGCATTCCTGGATGTTTCCACAGGAACCTTCCAGGTGGCAGAGGGCTCGCTCGACTACATAGGAACCCTGCTCAGTTCATTCTCTCCTAAGGAACTCCTCGTTCCGAGAGGCTATGAGAAGGGAGTGAAGGACAAGTACGGAGACCATTACTATGTCTCTACCCTTGAAGAGTGGGCCTTTGTCTATGACAATGCAGTGGAGAAGCTCAAGAGACAGCTCCAGGTGGATTCTCTCAAGGGATTTGCAGTGGATTCGTTCCCTCTTGCAGTGACTTCTGCAGGTGCGCTTCTCATTTATCTCGAACAGACTCAGCATTCGGGACTTACAAACATATGCTCTATCTCACGAATTGATGAGAACTCGTTCGTATGGATGGACAGATTCACTTTCCGCAATCTCGAGATCTTTGCATCAACGGCCGGAAAGGAAGGAACTTCCCTTGTGGAAGTGATGGACAAATGCTCTTCACCTATGGGTGCCCGTATGCTCAGGACCTGGCTGGCTATGCCGGTCATGGATCTGAAGGAGCTTGAGGACAGGTACTCTGTAGTCCAGCATTTTATTGACAACGGAGATGACCTGATGCGTCTGCAGACCATGATCGGCGATGTCGGTGACCTCGAGCGTATCATTTCCCGTGCGGCAGCCGGAAAGATTATGCCGCGTGAGGTGATGCAGCTGCGTCGCGGCCTCAGCCAGACAGCTCCGATAATGAATCTCTGCGGCGGCAAAGGCGTGCAGGCTCTTGATGAACTCATCTCGAAGATGGGTGACTGCGCGGACCTCCTGGACTACCTCGGAAAGACAATGCATCCGGAGACTGCAGCCCAGCTCGGAAAGGGAGACGTCATCGCACCGGGAGTCAATGAGGAACTTGACGATCTCAGAAAGATTGCCCGTCACGGCAAGGACTACCTCCTCGAGGTGCAGCAGCGCGAGATCGAGCGTACAGGCATATCGTCACTCAAGATCGGATTCAACAACGTCTTCGGCTACTACCTCGAAGTGCGCAACGCCCACAAGGACAGCGTGCCTCAGGAGTGGATAAGGAAGCAGACCCTGGTCAATGCGGAAAGATATATAACCGAAGAACTCAAGGAATACGAACAGAAGATCCTCGGAGCGGAAGAAAGAATATATGCACTTGAGGTTCAGATATATGCGGAACTGGTGGCAAAGATCCAGGCCAGCATCTCACAGATTCAGAAGAACTGCCGTCTCATCGCAAGACTCGACGTCCTAAGCGGCTTCGCTGACCTCGCGGTGACCAACAGGTACTGTCGTCCGGAGATGAACGACAGCAAGGTGATCGACATTCACCAGGGCCGTCATCCGGTCATCGAGACCATGATGCCGGTGGGAGAAGAATTCATCGCGAACGACGTCTATCTGGACAATTCAGACCAGCAGGTTATCATCCTTACGGGACCTAACATGGCCGGTAAATCAGCCCTCCTCCGCCAGACCGCACTCATCGTGCTCATGGCTCAGGTCGGTTGCTATGTTCCTGCATCTAAGGCAGTCATCGGCTATTGCGATAAGATATTTACCCGTGTAGGAGCGTCTGACAACATATCAAGAGGTGAATCTACCTTCATGGTGGAGATGCTCGAGACGTCGATGATCCTTCATAACCTTTCGTCGCGTTCGCTGGTGCTTCTCGACGAGATCGGACGAGGTACGTCGACATATGACGGTATGTCCATCGCCCGTGCGATCGTTGAATATATCCACGAATATGGCGACGGTGCGAAGACCCTCTTCGCGACGCACTACCACGAATTGAACGACCTCGAGGAGATATATCCACGAGTGAAGAACTATCATATCGCTGTGAAGGAGGTGGGTAAGAATGTCATATTCCTTCGAAAGATGGTTGAGGGTGGCGTTCAGCGAAGCTTCGGTCTTCACGTGGCGAGGATGGCGGGAATGCCGAAGCAGGTGCTCGAATCGGCGGAGAGGACTCTGGCGGCGCTGGAGAAAGAGATTTCTCCACTCACTTCGTTCGGTCGAAATGACAATAAAGAACATGTCATTCCGAGCTCGTCGAGGAATCTCAAACCTCACAACATCAAAGAAGGCCGCGTTGAAAGCGACGGCTCTCTCCAGCTCTCGTTCTTCCAGCTGGAAGACCCGCTTCTGTCTTCGCTCAAGGAGGAGCTCGACAATGCGGATCTCAACAATATGACTCCTCTCCAGGCCTTTGACCTGTTGAGGAACATGAAGGAACAACTTGGATTATAAAACCATAACACATAGAATATGAAGCGTTTTGCATTTATGCTTTCAGCATTGTTTCTTGCAGTCGGACTTTCTGCTGCACCAAAGACCTATGAACTGGCATCTCCGGATGGAGGACTTCGTGTTTCCATCAGTGCGGGTGACGGAATTTCTTACACCCTGACTTCCGGAGAGGATGTCCTTCTCGAGAATTCGGCTATCGGCATGTTCACAACTGACGGAGAAGTGTTCGGTGGTGTGCAGCCTGTGTCTAAGGCACTCAGAAAGGCTGAGGCCGATTACAACGAAATCACCCTTAAGTACAAGAAGTTTTCAGTGGTATTCCGTGCCTATGACGACGGAATGGCCTATCGCTTCATTTCCAACCTCAAGGATCCTTTCAAGGTAGAGCAGGAGATGGCAAGATTTGCCTTTCCTCAGGACTGGAATATGTGGGCGGCTTATGTAGCTCAGCACACTGAGACTTTGGAAAGCCAGTTCTACAACTCATTCGAGAACCGTTACTCCTACACTCCTCTTACCGAGTGGAACAAGGACCGTCTGGCCTTCCTTCCGCTTATGGTGGACGGCCCGTCAGGCAAGAAGATCCTCATCACAGAGTCTGACCTTCTGAACTATCCGGGAATGTACCTCTACAACTATGACGGAGGTCAGGTGCTCAGCGGAAAATTCGCTCCGTATCCGGCAGAAGTGAAGCAGGGTGGCCACAACAACCTTCAGATGGAGGTGCAGTCAAGAGAAGGATATATAGCTCAGTGCGAAGGTGTCACTACTTTCCCTTGGAGAGTCGTCGCAGTCTCTGCAAACGACGTGGATATGGTGACAAACGACCTGGTTTACAGACTTGCTACACCGGCTGACGAGAACACAGACTGGAGCTGGGTGAAGCCGGGTAAGGTTGCTTGGGACTGGTGGAATGACTGGAACATCCATGGAGTGGACTTCAAGTCGGGCATCAACAACGACACCTACAAGTACTATATCGACTTCGCGTCAGAGAACGGTATAGAGTACGTCATCCTTGATGAGGGATGGTCAGTAAACAAGGCTGCCGACCTCTTCCAGGTGGTGCCTGAAATCGATCTTGAAATGCTTGTAAAATATGCCGCAGAACGCAATGTAGGCCTGGTTCTCTGGGCAGGTTACTGGGCGTTTGACCGTGATATGGAGAAGGTATGTGAGCATTATTCAAAGATGGGAATCAAGGGATTCAAGGTGGACTTTATGGACCGCGACGACCAGTATATGGTAGACTTCCATCGCCGTGCGGCAGCAACTGCGGCCAAGTACAGGATGATGGTGGACTTCCACGGAACCTACAAGCCTACAGGTCTCCACAAGACTTATCCTAACGTGGTAAACTACGAAGGTGTTCACGGCCTGGAGCAGATGAAATGGAGCGCTACAACTGTGGATCAGGTGACTTACGACGTGACAGTTCCTTACATCAGAATGATGGCAGGTCCTATGGACTACACCCAGGGAGCCATGAGAAACGCTTCAAAGAGCAACTATCGTCCGGTGAACACTGAGCCTATGAGCCAGGGAACCCGTTGCCGTCAGCTTGCTGAGTACGTGGTGTTCTACTCACCTCTCAATATGCTTTGTGACTCTCCGTCAAACTACATGAAAGAGAAGGAATGCACAGAATTCATCGCAGCTGTCCCTGAGGTTTGGGATGAGTCTCGCGGCCTCGCCGGCAAGGTTGGCGAATACATCGCCATTGCCCGCCGCAGCGGCTCTGACTGGTATGTCGGTGCTATGACAGACTGGTCTGCACGTGAGATGACCCTTGACCTGAGCTTCCTTCCTGAGGGATCTTATCAGGTAGAGCTCTACAAGGATGGTGTCAACGCAGACCGTGCTGCCTGCGACTACAGAAAGGAAACGACAGATCTTCCTTCAGACAGGAAAATCAACATCAAGATGGCCCCAGGTGGCGGTTGGGTAGCAAAGATTACATTGAAATAACCCTATGAAAAGGATCATATTCGTAGCATCTCTCGTCCTTATGCTGGCGGGTTGCGGTGCTCCAAAGACTGAAGCCGAGAAGTTTGCGGATGAACTTCTCGCAAAGATGACCCTCAGGGAGAAGCTCGGCCAGATGAGCCAGTTCAGACCTCGCTCCGGCGTTGTTACCGGTCCTGAAGGATTCTCATATAATCTCGAGGATATGATCAAGGCCGGCGAAGTCGGCTCGATCCTGAGCCTCAGGGATCTGGAATATTTTGAAATATATCAGCGTCTGGCTGTAGACAGTTCGAGACTCGGTATTCCTATCCTTTTCGCGCACGACATCATTCACGGATGTAAGGTCATATTCCCGATCAACCTCGGTTCTTCGTGTACCTGGGATGTTGAGGCGACCAAACAGTCCGCTCGCGTAGCGGCTGTCGAGGCTTCGGCTATGGGACTTGCGTGGACATTCTCGCCTATGTGTGACATTTCAGCAGATCCTCGTTGGGGCAGAGTGTCGGAGGGATCCGGTGAGGACCCTTATCTTGCAGCAAAACTGTCTGCCGCGATGGTCGAGGGTTATCAGGGCGATGATCTTTCAGACAGCACCACAATCCTTGCCTGTGTGAAGCATTTTGCAGCTTACGGTGCGCCGGAGGCCGGCAGGGAGTACAATACAGTCGATATGTCGGAAAGAATGTTCCGCGATCGCTATCTTCCTGTATATCAGGCGGCTTTGGAGGCTGGTGCAGCTACTGTGATGTCGGCTTTCAACGATTTTGACGGCATCCCAGCTTCAGGTAACAAGTGGCTGCTCAAGGATGTCCTTCGAGATGAACTCGGTTTCGACGGCTTCGTCGTCTCTGACTATGACGCTGTACACGAGATGGTAAATCACGGAGTTGCTGCCGATGGCGCCGATGCGGCGAGACTTGCTTTGGAGGCATATCTTGATATGGAAATGACCTCGGGAGACTATATCAACCACGGCGAGGAACTCGTTCGTGACGGAATCATTTCGGAAAAGCATATCGATATGCTTTGCCGTAATATATTGATAGCCAAATATGAACTTGGCCTCTTCGAGGATCCGTTCAGGTACGGTGGTGCAGAGAGATTTGCCCGTGAGACCTACAAGCCGGAATCTATAGCGCTTGCCCGTAAGATTGCGCGTGAGTCTATGGTGCTTCTTAAGAATGAGGATTCGGTTCTTCCGCTTAAGGAAGGACAGAAGATTGCCATGATCGGTCCGTTCCTCTCTGATGCCAGGGCTATGAACGGCACTTGGGATGGTTTTTCAGAGGCTGGCAGGACAGTGACCATAGAGCAGGGTATGAAGGCGCGTTTCCCTAAGGGCTCTATGACATTTACAAGAGGTTGCGATGCTTATAATCACATTTCCGGAGGAGTTGAAGCTGCTGTCCGTGCAGCACGTGCCGCTGATGTGGCCGTGCTTACTCTCGGTCTGCCGGGCAATCACAGCGGTGAGACATCTTCGATGACTTCAGTTGAGCTTCCACAGGCACAGAAGGATCTTCTTGCTGCAGTAAAGGCTACAGGTAAGCCGGTAGTTGTCCTGCTTGTTACAGGCCGTCCTATGGCTCTGGAGTCAGTGGATGCACTTATGGACGGACTTTTGGTTGTATGGCATCCGGGAACAGCCGGTGGTGATGCCTTGGCTGATCTTCTCAGCGGTGATTATTCTCCGTCGGGCCATCTTACCATGTCCTTCCCTCGTTGTGACGGTCAGATTCCTATCAGATACAATTATAAGAGTACAGGTCGTCCGATCAACAAGGAGATCGACTACACACAGAGTCACAAGGCCAAGAAGAATTATCTTTCAAGCTATCTCTTCACACCGAACACGCCTCTCTACTCGTTCGGTTACGGCCTCAGCTACACAGAATTCTCGTTCAGCGACCTTGAGGTGCTCAATCCGGAGGTTGCCTTGGGTGAGGATGTGACCATCAAGGTACGAGTGAGCAACGTCGGCGAGGTGGAAGGAACAACTGTAGCCCAGTTGTATATGAGGGATATGGTGGCGTCCACAACAAGGCCGGTGCGCGAACTGAAGGGCTTCGAGAGGGTAACCCTCAAACCGGGTGAATCGACCGAGGTCGAGTTCGTTCTGACAGCCGGGGATATGTCATTCTGCAGGGAGGATATGCAGTTCGCTCAGGAGCCTGGAGAGTTCGGAATCTGGGTAGGTGAAAGCTGCGAGGCCGAACTTAGTACAAGTTTCGTAGTAAAAGAGTGATAATTGATTAAAAATCATTACCTTTATCGGTTGATAATCTGAAAATCTTAATAAATAACATCTAAAATATTGACAATCATGGAATTACCTTTTGCAGAATCGTACAAGATCAAGATGGTAGAGCCTCTTCGCAAGAGTACTCGCGAGGAGCGCGAACAGTGGATCAAAGAGGCTGACTACAACCTCTTCCAGCTTAAGTCAGATCAGGTATATATCGACTGTCTCACAGACTCAGGTACAGGCGCAATGAGCGACCGTCAGTGGGCTGCTATGATGATGGGTGACGAGAGCTACGCTGGTTCTTCATCTTTCTTCCAGCTTAAGGAGACTATCACAAAGATCACAGGTTTCGAGTATGTGATCCCTACTCACCAGGGTCGTGCAGCCGAGAACGTGCTCTTCAGCCACCTCGTTACTGCAGGTGCTATCGTTCCAGGTAACTCACACTTCGACACAACAAAGGGTCACATCGAGAGCCGCAAGGCATTCGCGGTTGACTGCACAGTAGATGAGGCTAAGGACACTCAGCTCGAGGTTCCTTTCAAGGGTAACGTAGATCCTAAGAAGCTCGAGAAGGTACTCGCAGAGAGCGCTGACCTTGTTCCTTTCATCATCGTTACAGTTACAAACAACACCGCAGGTGGACAGCCTGTATCAATGCAGAACCTTCGTGAGGTACGTGCAATCGCTGACAAGTACGGCAAGCGCGTGATCTTCGATTCTGCACGTTTCGTTGAGAACGCTTACTTCATCCGCACTCGTGAGGAGGGTTACGCAGACAAGACTATCAAGGAGATCTGCAAGGAGATGTTCTCATACGCAGACGGTATGACAATGTCATCTAAGAAGGACGGTCTCGTGAACATGGGTGGTTTCATCGCTACACGTCACGAGGACTGGTACGAGGGAGCAAAGAGATTCTGTATCCCATTCGAGGGCTTCCTTACTTATGGTGGTATGAACGGCCGTGATATGGCTGCTCTCGCTGTAGGTCTTGACGAGAACACTGAGCTCGAGACTATCGAGACTCGTATCAAGCAGGTTCAGTACCTCGCGGCTAAGCTCGATGAGTACGGAATTCCTTACCAGCGTCCTGTAGGTGGTCACGCTCTCTTCGTTGACGCTGACCGCGTTCTCGACCAGATCCCTAAGGAAGAGTTCCCTGCACAGACACTCGCTATCGAGCTTTACATCGAGGCTGGTGTACGTGGTTGCGAGATCGGTTACATCCTCGCTGACCGCGATCCTGTGACTCGCGAGAACCGCTTCGGTGGCCTCGACCTTCTCCGTCTCTGCATCGCTCGCCGTGTTTACACAAACAACCACATGGACGTGATTGCAGCAGCTCTCAAGAACGTTTACGACCGTCGTCACGAGATCACTCGCGGTGTGAAGATCGTATGGGAGACAGAGCTTATGAGACACTTCACAGTGAAGCTTGAAAGACTCTAACCGAAATTCATATTCATATAAAACC
>CANBDZ010000113.1 GCA_947367375.1 uncultured Bacteroidales bacterium
ATACGCGATGTCTTAGGGTCTCGTGGGCTCGGAGATGTGTATAAGAGACAGGGATGGTCTGTGGATTTTACTGTAGACGGTCAGACCGGTAAGCCAAAGGTTGGTGATCTTTGGATTGAAGTCGAGAAAGGCATACCGACTCCCATCAACTTTAACAGCCCGATCGGAGGACCTTACCTCGTAGCGCCACAGATACTGGACGATTCTTCATCTCTTAGTGTCTCTTATACAAGACTTGATGCTCAAAAGGAGACGAAGTCAGTCCGCCTGAATTCATTGGGAGCTGATAAGTGGGAAGCAGGTAGACATTATGTATATACTCTCGGATTGGGTAATAATGAAGAAGAAATCCTCTTCCAGGTGAAGGTGGAAAAGTGGACTGTCATAGACTATAAGAATGAGGTAGATGTTGAGTAAGATGAGAAGAATTATTCATATAAGCTTGTTGATATGCCTGATTTCGTGTCAGCAGAATGGTTTGGACGCAGTACAGGTCGGTGCTCCTGTGTATATAGCTGCATCTGTCGGCGGGGATAGTATGACCAAGGCTCCTTATATGCCAACGAATAATCAGGGACATATGGTCGAGACTCCGTCTCCTGAACATCCTCTGAAGACTGATGTATGGGGTTCAACTACCTCATATATATTCACGGAAGAATTCTATGATCAGGAAAAGACCAGGCCTTGGGACGGAAGCGACGAATCTGGAAAAGTTGCCATTCATACTGATGCGACCTTTCAGAGCGGAGACCCGCAGTTGCTTCGTGCGGCCATCTATAACAAGAATACCAAGCCTACTGTATATTTTGTAGCTTTCTCCCCGATATCACAGGGCGCAGAGAAATGGGTAGCATCAGAAGATGGTAAGTCTGCATCATTTGTCTTTTCGGGTAATGACGATGTTATGTTTGCTCCACAGGTTCAAGGTACATATGCAACAGATTACAGTAAGTCACCGGTCCTTTCATACAGCCACCTGCTTACATGGCTGCGAGTTGAAATGCAGGCAGAAAGCAAGGAAGTCTCGGATTCGTGGGGAGCAATCAAGTCCATGACAATAAGATCCAACAGCAATGTAAAGATCGACCTTCAGAAAGAAGCATATAATAATGATGGCACATATAACTTTGAGAATGTAGTCTTTTCTGAAGAGACGGATCTGAATTTCTATAAGACTATCGAGGAGGAATCATATGATGGAGCCCAGGTGACGATGAAGAAGAAATTCACTGACGAAGTGTTCACAGACATCAAGGTTCCATATCTCAAGAAAGAAGAATTGGCGTATGTTCTTTGCGCTCCGGTAGTCGGCACGGATAAGAAAGTGGTCGATGGCGAGGAAATCGATGCAGAAGAATATGTGATTACTATCTCAACAGACAAACGCAATGTAGCAATTCCGGTGGACTTGCGCCATATGGTGTCCGGAGTAGTCCAGCCGTTTCTCGGTAGCACAAGATGCATGCAGTTTACGCTGTCGCTCAATTTCAAGATGGGTAATACGATTTATTTGACATCAAGCGTTCAGGACTGGAGAGTAGGCGGTCTTGCAGTTGGTAATATTGGTGATGGTAATATTCAATAATTAGGTTTACAATTATGAAGGTCCGATATATAAATATACTTTTTATTTTGATTATGCTCGTGTGTGCATGTACACATGAGGCACTTCCTCTGGCGGAGGTCCCGATTGCAATGAAGGCGGGCATAGACAATATTGATGTGCAGCTTAAATCGGGCGATGTGCCTATCTCTTCAGAAGACAATGCATATATAGGCAGTGTACCTTCCGCTGAAAGGCCTTTGAAGGTGGATCTTTGTTTTTCACTCACCTCAAGTGTTTATTCAGTTGCCACCCCGACCGATACAAAGACCTATCTTCCTTGCCATACAACTGCAACATTTAAGGATGAAAATATCACCCAGATATATTATAATGGTGAGAATGATAAAACGTTAGCATATCCGACAACTGGCCAGGATGTATATTGTGTGGGTTTTTATCCCCAAGGTACGTGGAAGTATTCTGACGACAATACATTTAAAGCTGATTTGACAGGAAAAGCCGACTTGATGTTTGCACCTCAAATCAGTGGCAAATGGAATCAGCAGTTTGGTACAGCAAATAATTCTCCTGTATTTCAACATCTGCTTACATGGCTGAAGGTTGTGATGTGTGCTACTTCATATGACGCAATTGATGCTTGGGGTTCCATCACAAGCATTACTCTCAATACTGCTAAAGAAATTGAATTATCACCTATAGATAATTCTGTTACATTTAGTACGGACCAGCAGACTTTTGAGTTGATCAATACTCCAGAGGAGCTATCAATCCTCAAGAATGATGTTGGATCTGTTTTCATTGCTCCGAGCAGCGATTCCATCAAGCTTACTATAAAAGCGGAGGATGGACGCATTGCGACAGTTGATGTCAATTCTGCAGAAGGTTTCAAATCTGGTTGTCAATACATTGTTGTTTTATATTTTGATTCTCTTTCAGTAGTGGACGCTCTATGTACTTTGGAATCATGGGAGAATCAGAACGACAACCTGTATTTTGAGTAAGAAAGAGAATTATATAGTATAAAGTAAGAATGAGAAATTATATAGTAAAGATAATTTGTTGTCTTTCCATTTTAGGCATGGCAGGATGTATGAAAGAGATTGCTCCAGAACCAATCGAAAGTTCCGAGCTTTCTGAGTATATCCAGTTTACTACTAAGATTGGGGGGATGACCAAATCGACTGTGACTAAAACATATAACTTAGGATATCTTGTTGCAGAAGAAAGTCCTTGGCTGGATTTTGATGGAACTCAGACTAAGGCAGATGCGATGATGCAGCTTTCAGGTGACGTAGCATTAACGATGTTTGCATATGATGCCTGGAGTGAAACTGCAGAATCATGGGCAGCAAATACAAATGCTAAATATCAGTTTGATGGTAACACCTTGGCGGGAAAGAAGGTGCGTTGGAGCAGCATCGGGAACAAGGAAAAACTTAGAGTATTTGCCTGTGCTCCGTACTTTGAGTCTGCGGTACAGAATGATGTAGTCGTAGGCACTCCAAAAATATCTTTTTCGCCAGATTCGGATGTCAAAAAGCAAGTGGACCTTGTTGCAAGTATGGCAGAGGTGAGTGTCGCTGAAGACAGACACGAACGTATTGCGCTCGGATTTGAACATGTACTTACAGGTATCAGGTTCAGGGCTGGATTTGATTGTACCTTAAATTGGATAAGTATAGAAGGAGTCAACACCAAGGCAGATTATCTTATCGGAACAGGTTGGACCAATTTGTCTGAGTCAGGCTCATATCGTATTGAGTATAATAAGACTTTCGGTGCCGGATATAATATTACCGGTGCAGGTGAAACCTTGATGCTTATTCCTCAGACATTAGGAGATGGAGCAAAGGTTGTCATGAACTATACCGTAGGCTCGCAGACAAAGGAACTATCTTCAAGCCTCACCGGAATCACTTGGGAGCCGGGAAAGATGATTACTTATACCTTGTATGATAAGGCGACAAGTGGTGAAGTCATTTATTTTGATCTTGCTGCAGGTAATGTGTTGATCGGCTGTCGTGAGAATGCTGAGGGGGCACTGACGGCGACAGAAGTAAAAGAATACTCTGGCTATGTATATGAAAATGGTAAAATAAAACTAGTGAGCGGAACTCACGATAGTTCAAATATCTATTACGTATACCAGACAAAGAAAGATAATCCCGGCACCAGTACTATACCTGATTATCCTGCAATTACATATCAGGGTAAGAGTTGGGCTGATTACATAGAAAATAATACAGCTGTAGCTAAAGTCATAACAGCATGGAAAGAGGCCGCAAAGGATGCAGGCAGAGAGCCTACCAATAATAGAGTTAGAGTTTATGCCTCGAATAATATAAGTAATGTAAACCTCACAATTCACGACATTTATTCTACATATGCTGAGAGATCAATGTCTCGCACCAAGGCGGGCATCTCTTTCAGATCTGCAACTAACTCAACCCTTACAATCACAATGGTTGGTGATAATAGAGTCAGTGCAGTACACTATTATGGCAGCAGTACAGGTAAGAATAAGTTAATCTTTGAAGGTCTTGGCTCACTCACTGTTGCGTCCGCTTCAGGAAATACCTCCTTTTACAATAATAACTATCACGGGGAAGCAACACCGAATGATACAACTTTTGTTGACAATCACTGGTGTGCTGCTATCGGCGGCAATGACAGCGGAGAGGGATATGCTTGTGGAATTGTCTTCAACAGTGGTAATATCTATGCTGGCACTACTAAGGCAGACCAATGTTCTGCAATTGGTGGTGGTGGAAATGATAAAGGAGAGATTACCATTAATGGTGGAACCGTAACAGCTGTTGCGACAACAACCGGTACGGCCCTAGGTGGCGGCATTGGCTATAATTCCGCTGGTGGAGAGGGAGTTGTTACAATCAACGGCGGTAATGTTTATGCATATAATCATGCAAACAGATGGAATATCCCAAGTTCTGCTATTGGTGGAGCTGGATCAAGTGCGAGTACCGGTACAATCGGAACAGTGACTATCAATGGCGGTAATGTATACGCTCAAAGTGCATTGGGAACAGCCATCGGTGGTGGTAGCAGCAAGACAAAAAAAGGTGGACCTGGAGTTGTCACAATAACAGGTGGAAATATCATTGCGCGAAGTGTGGGTGCTTATAGTGGCGGTGGCACGTCTGGTACATGGATTGATGCCGGAGCTGGCATCGGAGGAGGTACGGGATGCAGTGGCGGTTCTGAAACATCTGATGCGTCAGGAGGAAATGCAACAATCAAGATTTCTGGTAATCCTGTAATTTTAACAGGATCAATTGGTGGTGGTCGAACAGGTGCTGAAAAAGGTAACATCGGTACTGCTGCCATCAATATCCATGGTGGAGACATTCAGGCTCAGTTCGTGATGGCTGGTTCGGTGCTTGAAGGTTCTGCTTTTACTCCGCCTTCATTCAATATGACAGCAGGACTTATACGAACCAGTAAATATAACGATTCGCAATACTTCCATATCAAAGAGAATGGTGGTGCTGTGTACATGGAGGACGGAAGCTTCACAATGACCGGTGGAATGATTATGGACTGCTATGCGAAGAAAGGTGGTGCCATATACATCAAGAAGGGCGCAAAGACAGACACTCCACCATCATTCAAAATGAGCGGTGGTGAAATTGCAAAGTGTTATTCGGAAACTGATGGCGGTGCCGTGTATCTGGAAGACGGAACCGTGGAGGTGTCCGGCAGTGCGAAAATACGTTCCTGCTATACTGGAGAAGGAGGTAAGGGTGGAGCAATCTGCATAAATAAGACAGGTACCCTAAGTCCATCATTCACGATGACAGGTGGAGAGATTTCCAAGAATGTGGCAGTTTCCCTTGGCGGAGCTGTGCATCTTGAGGGTGGCTCCGTTACGATTTCAAATGGTACAATCAGCGGAAACCTCGTGGAGAATGGAAACGGAGGAGCGATAAGCATAAACTCCGGCAGTTTCCTTATGGACAAGGTTTCTCAGGGTAATGGTGCGACAATCTTTGCTAACTCTTCAATCTCTCAAACAGGCAATACCGGTTACGGTGGAGGTGTTTACATTACCACGGGAGGTCAGGATGTGGACGTGGATATCCTTGCAGGTTCCATTGTTGGAAATTCTTCGACCAGACATGGCGGTGGCATATGCGTTGATCTTCCGTCGGATAAAGTGACTGCAACGGTGACAGTCGGTGAAACTGGTTCAAATAATCTGGAATATCCTAATATCACTTCAAACATAACCCTTCTTTCTGGAGGTGGCTTGTATGTGAATGGTAGACAAGCGTCGGTTGTCATAAATTCCGGTAAGATTCAGGATAATAGAACCGTCGGCTATGTCGACAATCCGGATATCATGAATGAAACCGGTATGGTGACGCTAAACGGCGGTGATGTAAAGAGTGTGAATGTAATATATAAGGGTAATAAAGGAGATTCTATAAATGGTGAGGAAATCGGTGATGTGGAATACATACAGAGAATAGTCACCGATACGAATAACAAGCTTGTTGCTCCGACTTTCTACCGAAACGGATATAAGTTTGTTCGTTGGAATACCCGTGAAGATGGATTGGGAGTTGATAATTACTATGATGGTCAGACCGTAAAAAGAAGCTCCGATCTTATTCTATATGCAATATGGGAACTTAATTAAGCTCTGTTTGGAAAGATCTGCTCAGTGGAACTGATATGAGCGATCCTCTACAGCGCGGAAGTATGGGTGTGTAGTCTCATCACTATGTATGTATCTACTACTTCGGATTGTTAGGCATGATATCAGAGGACGAGGTAGAAAAAATGTCCAAAAAAGTGCTAAAATTCGATGAAATACGGTACTTGTCGAGATTTTGGGTCAAATAAAAAAGAGCCACTAAGTGACTCTTTAGTAATCAATTATAATCGTTTTTTGCTCCCTGACCGTCCACGAGAATATAAGCATTTCTTCCTGCCGGAGTCATGAGACCACGGTCTTCAAGATCCACGCATCGATCCATATTGAGCTTGGTCCAATGGCTGTTCTTTCTCCGCGGAGACAGTCTCTGAGCAAGTCTGCCATCAGGAAGCTTCTTCAATGTGCTGTCAATCCATCCGAAGCATAGGGCTTCCTCCACAACATCGATGTAAGGCAATATGCCAGGAGGTGGAGTCTTGCTTCTGGACATGATTACCCAACACTCCTTTTCTTTGGAATGATTTTCCTGAAGCCAAGCTCTGAGCTCCGACCGTTCTGAATATTCTAGCAGTGTGGTGATTTCCATGTCTACTTGTTTCTCTCTGCAATGAATCTCTTGAGGAGGAAGGCAAGGAAGTATGGGAAGGTGTAGAACTTGCCGTTGAAACCGATGTTCTTGTAGCCGAACTTGATTCCATACTTGATGTCTGGGTACTTGTCTTCCTTCAGCAGGTTGTTCAGGGAAGCTGTGGCTCCGTCTGTTGCCTTTACTTCCACAGGGATAAGAGAGTCTGCATCTCGTACGAAGAAGTCCATCTCAAGAGCAGGCTTGTCACTGTGGTAGTAATAAAGGTCGTATCCTTGTTTCACCATCATGTCACCTACAATATTCTCATAGATGGCTCCCTTATATGTTCCTAGATTCTTGTTGGCTCTAAGATCTTCCTGGGCTTCTTCATCGAGTGATGCGATAAGGAATCCAGTGTCCTTGAAGTAAATCTTGTATAGTTTTGGATCATAATTGCCTTTAAGCGGAAGTTCCGGCTGATTGAGACAATAGCAGATGTTGATTACACCAGCATCAGCAAGCCATTCGACACATCCAACATAATCTCTGTTGCGTGCGTTCTTTCCGATCTTGGTAATCTGGAATCTCTTGTTTTCTTTTGCAAGGAATGTAGAGATATGGTTGTACACCGCTTTGACTTTAGCTTTGTCAAGGCCTTCTACATATTTAGTAATATCTTCTTCGTAGTCTTTGAGAAGCTGTTTCTGAATAGCAAGTGTACCACTGAAATTCTTGTTGTTTACGAATGTCTTGACAACTTCAGGCATACCGCCGATTGTAACATAATCACGGAAGAGTTCGAAAAGTTTATCCGTTTGCAGGGTGGAAAGCGGTTTGACTTCCTTCATGTGTAGGTAAAGGGCCTCTATGAAATCCTCCTTATAGCCGTTTGCCCATAGGAACTCTTCGAAGTCCATCGAGTACATCTCATAGTCTTCTTTATATCCAACACTATTGGACTCAATCTCTTTATAATTGATTCCCATAAGTGAACCGGAGCAGATGACATCGAAACGGCCATCAAGCTTGAAGAACTTCAGTGAGGTCGCACAGTTAGGGCATGCCTGAAGCTCATCAAAAAAGAAGAGTGTTTCGCCTGGCGCGAATTCAAATCCCGGATTGAGCAGCGAGATATTTCTGAGGATTGTATCCACCTCAAAACCGTCGTTGAAGATATCGCGATACTTCTTCTGCTCAACAAAATTGATTTGAATGACGTGCTTGTAGTTCTGATTGGCAAAGTGTTCTATTGAGCGAGTCTTTCCAATCTGACGTGCTCCCTTGATTATAAGTGGCTTTCTATCAGGGTTGTTCTTCCAATCCTTGAGGTGTGTGTCTACCTTTCTCCTAAGCAGATTTTCCATGTCGTAAATCTAATATTGTTTACTGCAAAGATAGCAGTTTTCACATAATCCGTGCTATTTTA
>CANBDZ010000114.1 GCA_947367375.1 uncultured Bacteroidales bacterium
CAAGAGCGAAAGATTCTACGAATATCAGGAAAAACTCAATAATCTTCTAAGCAATGGCAAATAAGGCATTTCAGAAAGTATATACACAGCTGGAAGCCATCACAAAGGCTACAGTTTCGCTTAAGGCGACAGGTGTATCAAACGACGAGCTTGCCCTCGTAGACGGCCGCCTTGCTCAGGTGGTTAAGACAAAGGGAGACCTCGTCACACTACAGATCTTCTCAGGTACAGAGGGAATCCCTACAAATGCAGAGGTGGTATTCCTCGGCGGAGCACCTACCCTGAATGTAAGCGACGAGCTTGCAGGACGTTTCTTCAACGCATACGGCGAGCCTATCGACGGCGGTCCGGCTGTGGAAGGAAAGACAGTGGAGATCGGTGGTCCTTCCGTGAACCCATATAAGAGAAAGCAGCCTTCACAGCTGATTCCTACAGGTATCGCAGGTATCGACCTGAACAATACACTCGTGTCAGGACAGAAGATTCCGTTCTTCGCAGACCCTGACCAGCCATATAATAATGTAATGGCTCAGGTGGCTCTCCGTGCAGACGTAGACAAGATCATCCTCGGTGGTATGGGTCTTTCTAATGACGACTACCTCTACTTCAAGCACGAATTCGAGGCAGCCGGCGCTCTTGACAAGATCATCTCATTCGTGAACACTACAGAGCAGCCTCCTGTAGAGCGACTCCTCATTCCGGACATGGCTCTTACAGCTGCAGAGTATTTCGCTGTGGAGAAGAACGAGAAGGTGCTCGTGCTCCTTACCGACATGACCCTCTACGCCGATGCGCTCTCTATCGTGTCTAACCGTATGGACCAGATCCCTTCAAAGGACTCTATGCCAGGTTCACTCTACTCAGACCTCGCAAAGATCTACGAGAAGGCCGTACAGCTTCCTGAGGGAGGTTCGATCACCATCATCGCGGTGACAACCCTCAACGACGGAGACATTACTCACGCGATTCCGGACAACACCGGTTACATCACTGAGGGACAGCTCTTCCTCCGTACCGACCCGGATTCAGGTAAGGTCATCATCGACCCATTCCGTTCACTTTCACGTCTGAAACAGCTCGTACAGGGTAAGAAGACACGTAAGGACCATGGTCAAGTGATGAATGCATCAGTACGTCTCTACGCCGATGCTCAGAACGCTAAGACAAAACTCGAGAACGGTTTTGACCTCAGCGACTATGACCTCAGATGTCTCGAATATGCAAAGGCATATGCAACAAGACTTCTTGCAATCGACGTAAACCTCAAGATCGACGAGATGCTCGACACAGCGTGGGAGCTCTTCGGAACTTACTTCACAAAGGCCGAGACCGGTATCAAGCAGGAACTCATCGACACTTATTGGAAAGGTAACTAACTATGGCTATTAAGTTTCAATATAATAAGACGTCTCTGAACAACTTGAACAAACAGCTCAAGATGCGTAAGAACGCCCTCCCTACTCTAAAGAACAAGGAGTCGGCTCTGCGCGTCGAGGTGAAGAAGGCCAAGGACTATTCAGAGAAGCTTATTGAAGATCTTGAAGCCTCACTTAAAAGATACGACTATCTCGCAGCGCTCTGGAACGAGTTCCAACCAAACCTGATCTCCATCACGGATGTAGACCTCTACACTGTAAAGGTTGCCGGAGTTAAGACTCCTGCACTGGGAGAGATCAAGTACGAGATCCACGAGTTCAACGCCTTCAACTGCCCTGCATGGTACGCTGACGGAGTTGCAATCCTCAAGGAACTCTCAAGACTCGGAATCGAATCAGAGGTCTACCTGGAGAAGGCACGTATCCTTGATTTCCAGAGAAAGAAGACCACTCAGAAAGTGAACCTTTATGAGAAGGTGCAGATCCCTGGCTATCAGGAGGCTATCAGAAAGATCAAACGATATATGGAAGACGAGGAGAACCTCTCTAAGGCAGCTTCCAAGATCGTAAAGAGCAGACACGCTATAGAAGAAGAGGAGGAGCAGAACAATGATAACTAAAATGACCAAATATTCCTTCGTACTCCTTACAGGAGAGAAGGAGGGCTTCCTGGAGCAGCTTCAGGAGCTCGGAGTTGTGGACATCAGCCGTTCTGTGAAGCCTGTAGACCAGGACTCTTCCGAGATGTTTGCAAAGGTGACAAGAGCCAAGAAGACTCTTGAGTACCTTGAAAACATCAACTTCTCTAAAGATGCTGACGCTGAAGCAATTGCAAAAGCCACTGTAACAGTTGAAGGCGACCCTGTCGACTTCATTGAGCAGTGCAGAACTAAGCTCGGCGAGCTGAATACCTCACTTGCAAATGCAGAAAAGCAGATGAAGGTGAGACTCCCTTGGGGAGAATATGACAAGAAGGCAATCGACGGCCTTGGAGAACTCGGCTACACAGTACGCTACTATTGTGTGGACCAGAAGAAATATGATTCTGCATGGAGCGAGCTCCAGCCTCTTCAGGTCATCAACAATGACGGTGACAAGGTGTGGTTCGTGACAGTAGCTCCTAAGAATGAGGCGTACAGCTTCCCTGTACAGGAAGTTGCCGCACCGGAAGGAACATACGCAGAGGCAGCTGCTGAAGCAGCGCACATCAAGGCTGAAATCATCGAATGCAAGGCTGGTCTCCTGAATGCAAAGGACTACATCCCAGCAATCAAGGAAGCCTGCAACAAGGAACTCGTAGATCTTGACCGCTACCTTGCAGACTCAGCCGCTTCAAGCGCAGCTGAGGACCACATCACAGTGTTCACAGGCTTCGCTCCTGTTGAAAATGATGCGGAACTTGCTGAGGCATTCGACAAGATGGGAGTACTCTACATCAAGGAAGAGGCTGTCGAGGAGGACAATCCTCCTATCAAGCTGAAGAACAACTGGTTCACAAGACAGTTCGAGTCATTCACCGGAATGTACGGAATGCCTGTGTACAGCGAGTTCGACCCTACTTCGATTGTAGCTCCGTTCTACCTTCTCTTCTTCGCGATGTGTCTCGGAGATGCAGGTTACGGAATCGTCCTCCTTCTTTTCGGACTTATGCTTAACAAAGGATGGGTGAAGTTTGCGATGTTCGACGGACTCGGAAACATCATCTCTATTCTTGGAGCAGGAACCATCGTTGTAGGTACATTGCTCGGTACATTCTTCGGAATGAGCCTGTACGATGCAGCTTGGGTACCTGAAGCGCTCAAGAACTTTATGATTGTAGGTGATGTCGAAGTACCTGGACTCGGAGTATTCAACATCCAGATGTTGCTTGCTCTCGGAATCGGAGTGTTCCACATCTGCCTTGCAATGACTGTAAAGGCTATATGCTACACTAAGAGATTCGGATTCAGACAGACAGTCAGTGCCTGGGGATGGCTTCTCCTCATCGTGGGTGGCATCCTCGTTGCAGTTCTCGGAGTTGCGAAGCTTCTCTCCCCTGCTGCAATCAAATGGGCAGTGATCGTGATCGGAGTGCTTTCAGCTCTTGGAATCTACATCTTCAACACACCTGGCAGAAATCCACTCATGAACATCGGAGCAGGACTCTGGGACACCTATAACATGGCTACCGGTATCCTCGGAGACGTACTCAGCTACATCCGTCTCTTCGCTCTCGGACTTGCAGGAGGTATGCTCGGTCAGGCGTTCAACAACCTCGGCGAGATGGTTCTCGGAGACGGCAGCAACATCGTTCTCTGGCTTCCATTCGTATTGATCCTGTTGTTTGGACACGTGCTGAATATCCTCATGTCATCACTCGGTGCATTCGTGCATCCTCTGCGACTCACATTCGTAGAGTACTTCAAGAATGCCGGCTACGAAGGAAAGGGTGCAGCCTACAACCCGCTCACAACCAACAAGGAGTAACTCCTGAATGTCATCCCGAGCTTGACGAGGGATCTGAAACAAAAAATAATTAACAAATAACTAATAAAAACTTAAAACATTATGAACGAAATTCTTGGTTACATCGGCCTCGCTCTCATGCTCGGCCTTTCTGGTATCGGTTCTGCAATCGGAACTACTATCGCTGGTAACGCAGCTGAAGGTGCCCTCAAGAAGAACCCAGAGAAGTCATCTTCTTACATGATCCTTTCAGCCATGCCTGCAACACAGGGTCTCTACGGTTTCGTAGCATTCCTTATGTGGATCGGTAAGGACTTCGCTGCTGACGGTGTTTCACTCTTCGCAGTAGGTCTCGCAGTAGGAGCAATCTGCCTCTTCTCTGCAATCCGCCAGGGTCAGGTCTGCGCTAACGGTATCATCGGTATCTCACAGGGTCACGACGTTCAGACCAACACTATGATCTACGCCGCTTTCCCAGAGTTCTACGCGATCCTCGCACTCATCGCAGCCCTCATGGTATAATCCGAACCAGATCATACAATCAAAAAGGATCCGACTGCATTCAGTCGGATCCTTTTTGCATCTATGAATCATTCGATTCTAATGGTCGTGATCGTGGTCGTGGATGACGTCGCGGGATGTGTCGTTTGTGATAAGGGTTCCCTTGTACTCTCCTGTGAGGGTCTTGAGGAATGATGTAATCTTATCTACCTCTGTTTCAGAGATTTCCACACCACTCTGGTATATAGCCATATCACGAACTGCTTCTTCGAGGGTCTCGCGTGTGCCGTCATGGTAGTACGGCCAAGTATGCTCTACGTTGCGGAGGCCCGGCACCTTGAAGCGGTGACGGTCGCGCTCGAGCTGAGTTTCCTTGTAGCGTCCGTTGTCCTCGTTTGTAAGTTCAAGGCCTCTGTCTGCAAAGTAATGCTTGCGCAGACCCATCAACTCATAAGACTGACCGCCGAGGTTCTGACCGACGTGGCAAGTAGCGCAGTCGTACTTCTTGAAGAGCTCATATCCCTCGAGTTCCTCTGCAGTAAGAGCAGAATCATCACCCTTGAGCCATTTGTCAAAGCGTGAATCCGGAGTGATGAGTGTTCTCTCAAACTCCTCGATCGCATCTGTTATATTCTTCTCTGTCAGACCGTCTGGGTAAACCGCCGTGAATGCCTTTACAAACTTCTTGTCTTCCTTAAGCTTGGCGATGATCTGGTCAAAGGACTCTGATGCCATCTCCACAGGGTTGAGCGGCGGACCAGCTGCCTGATCGGCGAGGGTCTTTGCGCGTCCGTCCCAGAACTGCACAAAATTGTAGACTGCATTGTACACTGTAGGAGCATTCACTCCTCCGAGCTGGTCATCGACTCCGTGAGAGTACTGGTGATTGTCCACTCCTGCAGTCTCCAATGCGTGACAGCTTGCACAAGAGACTGTGTTGTCTACAGAAAGACGTGTATCGTGGAAGAGAGCATAACCGAGAGCAGCCTTTGCCTCATCCACTTCAAGAGCAGAGTCAATCGGGCGGACAGGCTCCCCGGCACGGTTTTCCGGAAGATTGTCTGCATACATTTCCATACGCTCCTTGCGGATCCAGTCAAGGACTATCTCTCTCTTCTCATCAGTCAGAGAGCTGCCCCAATGTACAAGATAGTACTTAGGCATAGGCATTCTGTCATCGAGTACAACCTTCTCGATCTTTGCAAGATCCACAGCCGAAAACTCTCCGTCTGCCTTCAAGGCATCCATAAAAGGTCTGATGTCATAGGCTCTGTAACCTGAATCAATGTCCTTCATCACGATCTTTCCCGCAACAGGAAGCTTCGCATAGAAAGGCAGTTCCGGGTCAGAAGAGTGACATGACAGACATCCTCCATCCTCAAAAATTTTGCTTACTTGCTCATACTGAGGCAATTCAGGAGAAGGAACCTGATTCACGGCCCTATAGACCACAATCATTGCAGCTGCCGCCACCAGCAGCAGAACTGCACACCATTTAACAAGTTTCTTCATACGCATTATCTGTTATAAACATGTATACTGTCTTGAGCGGTTGGCAGATAGTTTACTCCCCACCAGCACATCTGTAGGCATAAGAACGAAAATATGATGACCAGACACAGAGCCCGCTGAGAGCCCTTACCTAAAAGCCGCAGATGTATATACATCATATAGCTCAGCCAGGTCACCAGCGCCCAGGTCTCCTTCGGGTCCCAGTTCCAATAGTGCCCCCACGCTTCCTTGGCCCAAAGAGCTCCTGAAAGCATGCCGACCGTCAGGAAGGCCATACCTATATATATAAGTGTGTCCGCCGCAGGCATCACATCCGCCTTATGTTTAAAAAGGCCGACCAGCGCCAGCAGGAAGGCACAGCCGAGGAAGGAATATGAGAACATATAGACCGTCACATGCGGGATGAACCACGGACTCTGAAGCGCAGGCATCAAGGTCTGGTCGTGTATCTCGGGACGGAGTATGTTTATCAATATAAACACGGTCGCCAGTACCGTCGAGAAGGATAGAATCCATTTGAACTTCCAACGGACATATGTAAACAGACCTGCAGCAAGAGCAAAGAATGAATACCAAAGGCGAGTCTCCCCCATCGTCTTCAAAGGAGGACGCTCGAGACTCAGCCAAAGTCCAGCAATGAAGACTGCCATGATTATCAATGAAAGAAACGATAGAGTTATGGCAGAATTATGACGGAAACGGCAACGTGCAGGGCTTGGGCAACGACGGCCGTCAGGCGTCATCGCCATTACAGCTGCCGCCGCTGAAGTCAGGACGGAAGCTGCACCGAACCATATGAATATATCCCACGTAAACATATCATTCCCGTTTTCCGGCAGGTCCCTGGATAAAAAGAAGCAGGGCTCCTGCTATCATAAGTAATATTCCTGCCAAGGCAATATATTTCCATGGCTCCCTGACTATCTGCAGCACGCAGCTGAAGGTGCCGTCGTCCTCTTTCATATGGTAGCCGGACAAATATATATCCTCACCAAATGAAACTGCATATGGCTGATTCACGCGCAGATTCACCGGTTTTCCGTCAATCAGCACGTCAGCCTCATACATCGAAGGCATTCCATTTTCGTATGTATCTACCGTAAACTCCTTAAGCTCAAGCTCATACGACAAGCAAGTCTGGCTTCCATCCATCCTGAATGCCTCCCTGGCGGGAACATCAGCATTAAGCTGCATCCTGTACTCAGACGAATCAGGAGCACCCCAGAATGCAGACGACAAGGCAATGAGTAGACCGGCATGATTGAGGATGAAACGCCATCTTATCTTTCCACGACCCGATGAAGGGCGGGTACGCCATCCGCGAAGAAGGACAAAGAAAAGTACCGTCAGGAAATATAACATCATCGCGACAGCTGGCCAGGATGACATGATCTCACGTCTTCCCGTAATGCCCGTTGCCAATGAGAAAGCGATGAAAAGTGCTATGGATGAGACGGTTGCACTTTTGGAGAGCATAAAGGAAACAAAGCGGGATCTCCTGCAGTTTCTCCACATAGAGACCACACCTGCGGCCCAGAGAAGAGCCAGGATCAGATTCAAAGGGTATGCGAAAAAGGTCACTGACATATCCGTATCATCTTTGTCTACAAACTTACATAAAAACTTTCGTTTTTATGTAAGTTGAAACAAAAATAACGCTTACTCCTTTTTCAGTTCATTGATTGGATCGGAGTTCATCAGCCTTACAGCCTGCCATGTTATAGTGACTATCGCCACAAGAACGATAAACATAGGTAATGATATACCTGTTTACACTTTTACAACACACATATTCAAGCATCGTCACCCCCCGGCTTGACTGGGGATATCTTCACAGACTCAGCACAGTCATCCCCGGCTTGACCGGGGATCTCTTCACAGACTCAGCACAGTCATCCCCGGCTTGACCGGGGATCTCAGAACCACTGTGTCATTTCCAGGGCAATAATCGACACAAAGGTCGCTAAATACACTGTTTAACATTGAATTTACAGACCACTGTGTCATATTTCCACCCAAAA
>CANBDZ010000115.1 GCA_947367375.1 uncultured Bacteroidales bacterium
TTACGCCCGTAATCGTGGCCCATACGAGGCTTTTGATGAAAAGGGAAAGCACGGCGAAGGCAACGCCGGCGAGAGCGAACATCCACCAGCATCGCTTACCCAGATGATACTCTGCCTTGATTACCAGAGGATGGAAAATTCCTATTATGATGAAGGTTGCAAGACCTACGATTATTCCTAAGCAATTCATGTTTAAGGTCTGTCAAATGAGGTGCAAAGATAATAATTTGTCCTATCTTTGGCGAATTAATAAGGGTTTATGGAAGAAAAGACATTAAGTTGCGTCGACTGCGGCACTCAGAACTGCAAATTCAAGGACAGAACCTATCCGGAATTCTGTCTTACAACCAACCTTGACCAGGAGGACGCCTCTTGGGCACTCGAGAAATATGACGAAGACCGCAACCGCGAGATTATGATCGCAAGCGCCGAGGTCGAGTTCGAGGGATATGGCAAATGGACCCGAGTGCAGGAAATAATGGAGTTCGCCGCAAAGATCGGAGCAAAAAAGATAGGAATAGCCCACTGTGTGGGACATATGAACGAAGCAAGGATATTCGCAAAGATCCTGAGAGCCAACGGCTTTGAGGCATATTCCGTTGTCTGCAAGGTGTCAGGCCAGGCAAAATCGTCGATGGGAATCCCGGCAGAATGTGAGAGCATAGGCCCGGCAATGTGCAACCCCATACTTCAGGCTAGACTTCTGAATCAGGCAAAGACCGATCTGAATGTAGTTATAGGTCTTTGCGTCGGCCATGACAGCCTGTTCTACAAGTATTCAGATGCTTATGTCACCACACTTGTGACCAAAGACCGAGTGACAGGCAACAACCCTGCAGCAGCACTTTACACTGCTAATTCGTATTACAAGAAGAAGTTTAATTTATAATATATAACCTCCTGATGGACATAACCATAAGAGATGCAGAACTTACCGATGTTCCCTTCCTGGCCAGATGCGTTATGGCTGCCGTAGGCACCCTTGACATGTCTGAAAAGGCAGAGGACAATCCCGCATATGAAACCATATGCGAGATCTGCGCTATGGACCACAGTCTCTACTGCTGGAACCATTTCCGAGTGGCTGTGGACACCAAGACAGGAGAGCCGGTCGGAAGCCTCCTGGCCTACGACGGAAAGAGGTACGCAAGAGCCAGAGACCTTGCTTTCAGTTATGCGGCAGAAAAGACAGGCGTAGATTTGGGAGACTCGGACATGGAGACATGCAAAGGGGAGTACTACCTCGACTCAATGGCCATCCTTCCGGAGTACAGAGGACGTAAAATCGGCCACGCGCTTATGCTGGACGCCATCGAACAGGGTAAAGAAAAAAGACACTGCAGATTCACACTCATAGCTGAAAAGGATGCCGAATCCCTTCAATCCTACTACTCAGCCCTCGGTTTCGTCCCAGAAGAAGAAATAGTCTTCTTCGGCCACCCATACATCCGCATGGCACTCCACATATAGTATCTTATATAAACCACTCAAAATGTCATGCCGACTGAGCGAAGCGAATGGAGGCATCTGTAAAGCAGATATTGCGAGGGTATATTCTTTGTAGTATCTTTGCGCCCGCTAAATAACAACTTAACTTTCGCAAGTGCGAAAGACCTTGTATTTGAGACCTTTAGGTCGATAGTAAGTCCTTTCCCCGAGGGAAAGGATTTAGGATAGGGGTAACGTAAATATAGAAGGTGCGGTGGGAGGAAGTTTCGCAAGTCTCACCAACCTTCATCTAATCAACGATTTATCACTTGCGAAACTTGAGATAATAGCAATGCAGAAACCAATAATATATCAGATGCTTCCACGTCTGTGGGGCAACGATAACACCCAGCCGGTCAAAAACGGCAATCTTACAGAAAACGGCACAGGAAAATTCTCAGACATCGACGCAGCAACACTCGACTACATCAAGTGGCTCGGCTGTACTCACGTATGGTACACAGGTCTTCTGAGACATTCTACACAGGCCTGCGAAAACGGCTGCACACCATCACATCCACAGTTCGTAAAAGGTAAGGCAGGATCGCCATACGCCATCTGCGACTATTACGACGTTAATGCGTATCTTGCTGATAATCCCGAGAATAGAATGGCCGAATTTGAGTCTTTGTTGAAGAGAACTCACGACGCTGGTCTCAAGCTCATCATCGACTTCGTACCTAATCACGTTGCCCGTGACTATGGCAAGACCGCACCGACTCCGGGACACCCTATGCTTGGTGCCAATGACGACAAGAACGTACACTGGACTGCCGAGAACGACTTCTTCTACTATCCGGGCCAGAGCCTTACACTCCCGACTCCGACACCTGCAGGAATGCAGCCATATCACGAGTGCCCGGCAATGGCGACAGGAAACAACTGCTACAGCCCTAATCCGGGAATGAACGACTGGTTCGAGACCATCAAGATAAACTACACAGACTCGCACACAGCGACCTGGGACAAGATGCTTGACATTCTTGAATTCTGGGCTTCCAAAGGAGTGGACGGCTTCCGCTGCGACATGGTGGAGCTCGTGCCTGCGGAATTCTTTACCTGGGCCATCAAGAAGATCAAGGAGAAGTACCCTTCAGTGATCTTCATTGCAGAAGTATATAAGAAGGAGCTCTACAACCAGTACATCCGTTCAGTAGGTTTCGACTATCTCTATGACAAATCTGGTCTTTACGACACACTCCGCACAGTGGTTGAAAAGAATGTGGATGACAACGGAATGCCTGTAGAGCTGTGGCAGTCGACAACCGGCATCACAAGAAACTGGCAGTTCCTCGGCGACCTTCAGCCATATATGCTCAACTTCCTTGAGAATCACGACGAGCAGAGATTCGCCTCAGAGTTCTTCGGCGGCGACTCAATGAAGACTTTCGCACCTTTATATGTATCACTCTTCATCAATACAGCACCGTTTATGGTGTACTTCGGAGAGGAAGTAGGAGAGTGTGGAATGGACGAGGAGGGCTTCAGCGGCCAGGACGGAAGAACAACCATATTCGACTGGTGGACAGTGGATTCTGTAAGAAGACTCCGTAAGGTGATCGCCTCAGGAGAGTATCGTGACCTCTGCGTGGAGAGCCTTATGAAAGCCGGACTGACAGAGAAGGAGGCTCAGGTGTTCGTAAAGTTTGCAACTGCACTCAGATTCGCAGCAAACGACGAAGCGATAGCCAAGGGCACGACTTATGACCTCTGCTACTGCAACATGTCATCAGACGGCTTCGACAAGAACCGTCACTTCGCCTTCCTGCGTGATTATGAGGAACATACGCTTCTCATTGCGACAAACTTCTCAAACATCGAGGCAAATATGAAGCTGACAATCCCGGCTCACGCCTTCGAATGGATGGGAATCCCGGTTACAGAAGAACTGCACCCGGGAAAAGTTATAGAAGTCACTGTGCCGCCAATGGACGGCGTAATCATCACCTTGATTTAATAACCGACAACGGCCTCGTTCGACGAACGGTCAATATATCCGTCAAGTCCTTCAGGAGCTTTATACAACTTAGTGAATCGGCCTTCTTTGACACATTCAAGTGCGGAGATGGCCGATTCATCTATATCGCCGTCACCACGCACAGTGTCCACTGTCAGATAGCCCACTCCAAGAGAAGTGATGTTCTGGAAGAAATGCGTACCCTGACTTGGTTCGATCTGATAACCAGGGATAGCGCTCTCCACAATTATTCTTGCCTCTGATATCTCATTCCAAAGCACAGGGATTCCAAGCCATGGGTCTGAAGATCCCCATCTACCAGGACCGATGAGAAGGTAGTTTGCCTGTTCCTTCTTCATAAGATTGTTCATCTCAGCTATCTCAGCTGCCATTTCCTTTGTCTTTGCGCTGTCAAATGTAGCTGTAGGCACATGAAGTATATATCCTATATTTTCGATATGACCTGATCCAAGGGCCTTTGTGGACTTCACCAAAACGTGCTCCATCTCTTCTGTTACTTTGCTGATGGAAACGTTGTGTGACTCATTGTACATACCTACAGGACGCACCTGTAGAAGCTTCATTGTAAGGCTTCCATCCTTGGCCACATCTGCTGCAAACTCCATCTCGACGTCACACATGAGCTCGTTCTTGCATATCTGCATAAGGTCGGCAAGAATCTTTGCAACCGGATACCTGTTGTACTTGAGGATGGCATCAAAAGAGATCACACGCGGACCATTTGCTGTAATTCCCGGGAGCATTCTGTTGTTCTCTACACTGAATGTCGAAGCAACGAGCTCCGGATGCGAACATCCAGGAAGCACTTCTGCAATCTGAGCGTGATGTAGGTTTATGCCTTCGTCTCGGGAAATCTTGAATGCTCCAGGACGCAGATCAAGAGCATACATCATCTTCTGAGTGTCTCTCAGAGCAAGTTTCGTCTCCGAGAGCTGAAGGATCTTCTTAGGGAACTTAGGGTTGAATCTCAGAGAGTTACCTCCATCCACAACAGTCTTTCCGAGGCCGAAGGCGAGATCGACGATTCCGTCTTCCGCCTTCTCGCTTCCGATAGGATAGAAGTTTACAGAACGGGCCACTCCAGACATGAGAGGGTAGTAGAGTCCGTTATGCTCAGATCCGCAGATACTCTGCACTACAACAGCCATCTTTTCCTCACTGAGCAGGTTTGCTGTAGTCTGGATGTACGTTCTGCTGCCGTTGTAGAAGACCGAAGCGTAAACGCTCTTGATTGCCTTTCCGAGCATACGGAGCATCTGGTCCCTGTTCTCCACAAGCGGAATCATGTAAGTAGAATAGACTCCCGCGAACGGCTGGTAGCTGCTGTCCTCGAGCTTCGAGCTCGAACGGACAGCGAGAGGGGAGCGGGTGGTCTCTACAAAGGCCCTGAGCTCCTCCACAAGCTTCTCCGGCAGACGGGATGACACGAATTCCGAGAGGATCTCCTCATCAGATATGTCTGAATCAATGACGTACTGAAGGTCGTTCTCGACAATGAACTGGTCGAAATAATCCGTGGCAATGACCACAGTACGTGGAATGGATATCTTTACATTCTCATATTTATTCGAAAGTCCGTGCTTGTAGACAAGGTTGTTAAGGAAGGCGAGACCACGGGCCTTACCGCCAAGAGAACCGTCTCCCATACGTGAAAACCAGATGTGTCTTCCATACGTAGGAGCATCAAAGTGAGCGATCACGCCACGACCAGTAAGTGCATGATAATCATGGATCTGCTGTGAAACGTAAGCTCTGAGCTCTTCAATATTGGCAAAGTGGCTTTCCGAAACCTTCTTGAACTTTGATCCAAGCGTAAAGAGGCCTCGGGCCATGAACCACTTCGAAAGCATGTTCTTTGAAGTGTTTGCAAGAAGGACCTCATCTGGTATGACCTTCATCATATTTTCAAGCTCCTTAAGGTTGGCCGCACGTCCGCATTCCATCTTTTCAGCATCCCTGAAGACAAAGTCTCCGAAGGCAAATTCATCCTTGATGTAGTCGTAGAGCTGGATCATCAGGGTCTTAGAGTATTTCCTTAAGAAACCCACTCCAAGTTTCTCAGCCTCAATGGATATGGAATCCTGAGAAGACTGCAGGAGAACCGGCATCATAGGATCATCTGCCTTAATGTGTCTTACGAGTTCTATACCTGCATCAAGCTTTTCCTTATCACTTCCTTCGCCCCTATGCTGACAGAATCCCACATCTGAAATCACTCCAAGCAAGTTTGACTTGTACTTCTCGTACATAGCCATAGCATCATCCAGATTCGTGGCAAGGAGGATCTTTGGACGGGAGCGCTTCATACTCTGACGCTGATGCTCATTAAGAGTCTCCTTCAGGAACTCAGTACTCTGCTTGAGGATCATCTTGTAGAGTTCAGGCAGATAGGTTGAGTAGTACCTCACAGAGTCTTCCACAAGGAGGATACTCTGCACGCCCACTTTAAGTATATCGTTATCAGCGTTTTTCAAATCCTCGAACAGCTTGATGATAGCCACGATGAGGTCAGCGTTGCCGTGCCAGCTGAACATATAGTCGATGGCAGAAGTGTCCTGACTTGCAATCCTCTTGTACACCTCTTTCGAGAAGTGGGTGAGGAGCACAAACGGAAGACTGCGGCCCTCCTTCTTCAGATCTGAAGCGAGATTGAACACATCCTGGTCACCGACGTTGTACATACATATGATCATGTCGATACCGACAGTCGTCTGCAGCACCTCACGTGCCTGAGCCGAAGTCTGCACCCAGACGAATTTAGGCGGGGTGCTGAGGTTAAGGTCGATATATTCCTTATAGATCTGGGTCTCGATCTGACCGTCCTCTTCGAGAATGAAAGTGTCGTAGTTGCTGCATATCATCAGGATTCGCCTCACGCGGAAACCCATAAGTGAGTCATAGTCAGCATTATTAAGTTCTTTCAGGAGTTTCGGTTCAAGTGTGTTCATAGGTATGTAGGGGGATTTCTTGAAGTCGTTTTACATTGTTCTTCTACGGAATTCGGCAACTGTAAGGGCTGTCGCCACGGCTGCGTTCAGCGACTCTGAGCCTGGATCATCTGCAGGATACGGCGGTATGTACAGACGGTCTGTCACGAGCTTCGCCATAGTTGCGGATATACCTTCAGATTCGTTGCCGATGACGATGAGAACAGGTGCGTCGTCACCGTTGTCAAGAGGTCTCGAATATATATTAAGACCGTCGAGGAAGGTGCCGAAGATCTTTCCACCTGCAGTCAAAACCATGTCAGACAGTGCTGGAAGGTCGACATAATGCATCTTTACACGGAATATGGCTCCCATAGTCGCCTGGACCACCTTAGGGTTGAACACATCCACTGTGTCCTTCGTAGCGAAGACTGCGTCGATGCCGAACCAGTCAGCGATACGGAGGATAGTACCGAGGTTGCCGGGGTCTCGGATAGTGTCGAGCGCGAGGTAAAGTCCTCCTTTTGAGAGCATAGAGGTCAGCGAGCGTACGTCGTCCACATACGCATCAGATGGCTTACGCACAACAGACAGCACAGGAGAAGGGGAGGAAAGAGCTGATATTCGTTTCATTGCCTCTTCACCTATATCTTCTCTTCGATATACACATTCAACCTGGAAATGCGAAGCTATGGCCTCATCGACCATCTTTTCGCCTTCTACCGTAAACAGTCCGGTTTCGTCTCTGAACTTCTTCTGCTGCAGGGCCTTGACCCTCTTTATGTCGTTATTGGATATTCCTGCCATAATTCATTAGCCTAATCTAAGCAAAGTTAAGCATTATTAGCAAAAAGACCGATTTATTTTGGCTAAAATTTTGAGAAACGCATAGTTTAGGATAAATTTGCGGAATAATGTTCAAATGGATCTTCAGAATATCTGCAGCCGCCGTCATGATTGCAGCTGTACTTTCCTGCAGCACTACCAGAGTGCTTCAGGAAGACCAATATCGTCTGGCAGATAACGACATCAAGGTCCTCAATGACCCTAAGTTCAATACAGGTTCCCTTACGCCATACCTCAAGCAGAAACCTAATCCGTCGATCGTATTCGGATGGAACCCTTTCCTGAGCGTATACAACTGGTCAAACGGTAAAGGTGGCGGCTGGGACAAGCTGGTTCAGAAAGTCGGACAGGCGCCGGTCATATACGATGCCGATCTGGTGGAGAGCTCAGTAGAGAACATAAAGACCCATCTTGAGTATCAGGGATATTACGATTCCAGCGTCAGCACTGACATCCAGGTAAAGAAGAGGAAGGTGTCTGTTTCTTACAATGTCATGCTCGGCAAGAGATATCCTATAAGCTCCATACAGTATGTATTGCCTG
>CANBDZ010000116.1 GCA_947367375.1 uncultured Bacteroidales bacterium
TCTGAGAGTCTGATTATAAGCCTTTTCAATGAATTCCTGCTTCTTCTCAGGCTTCATATCCGGGCACGCTATCAATGTCTCAAGATACCCCCTTATGGTCGTCACAGGAGTCCTGAGTTCATGAGCGATATTGCTCGTCATCTGCTTTTTCAGCTTACTTTTCTGACGGGCTTCTGCCTCTGCGACATTTTTTCTCACCTTCCAGAATATGATTCCCGCCAGGACGAGAGCCAAGAGTGCCACACCGGCGACGATATAGATCCAGAGATATTGCATTATTCAGTGGCATTGAACACATAGCCGTAGCCAGTGCGGTTTACAAGATAATTCTTACGGATTCCGAGCTTGCTCCTGATGCGGGCAATATGCACATCCACAGTCCTGTCAAGGACATAAGGTGCATCTTTCCAAAGCTCGTCGATTATATTTTCACGAGAGTAAATCTGTCCGGGATGTGAAGCAAGGAAAGATAGAACCTCGAATTCCTTTTTTGAAAAGACTACCGGCGAACCATCTACATAGACATGTTTCTGCTGAAGATCTATCCTCACAGCACCCACTTCAATCCACCTTCCATCAGGTTCTTCCGGAACAGCTTTGGAGACACTTCTCTTAAGGACAGCCTTCACTCGTGCTATCACTTCAAGAATCGAGAAGGGTTTCGGAATATAATCATCACCGCCGGCAGAAAACCCAGCCAACAGATCATCGGGATCGGTTTTGGCAGTAAGGAAGATGATCGGCACCTGATTCTGTCTTTCACGCAGAACCTTGGCCATTTCAAGGCCGGACATTCCTCCCATCATCACATCAAGGAGTATCAGGGAGTGCTGAGTACCAAGCTTTTCCAAAGCCTCCTCAGCTGATGCGGCCGTATCCACCACATAACCGGCATTCTCAAGATTGAACTGTAGGATCTCGCGGATTCCAGCCTCATCGTCCACTATAAGCAGTTTCTTTTCCATAAATTTCATATCTCAAGTTTCGCAAGTAATAAATTATTGTCATATTGAAGGTTGGTGAGACTTGCGAAACTTTTACCCACTGCACCTTCTTTGTTTACGTTACCTTTCCCCTAAATCCCCTTTCTCGGAAAGGGGACTTACTATCGACCTAAAGGTCTCAAAAACAAGGTACTTTCGCACTTGCGAAAGTTATGATCTTTTTAACTGTCTTCAAAGAACAAAATTAGCATAAAAATCATAACTTTGTCTGAATTAAACGCAATATAATATGTCCAGAACAGTGCTTGTTTCCGGCGGTGCCGGTTATATAGGAAGCCACGTTGCGGTGGAACTTATCAACTCGGGCTACAATGTGGTTGTGGCAGACAACATGTCGAACTGTGATATGACCTGCTTCGAAGGCGTGAAAAAGATCACAGGAAAGGACGACATCCCTTTTTATCAGATCGACTGCTGTGACTATGAGGCTGTAGTGAAGCTTTTCGACGAACAGAAGATAGATGCAGTCATCCATTTTGCGGCGTATAAGGCTGTGGGTGAATCAGTTGCACAGCCTATAATGTACTATCGCAACAATCTTGTGTCATTCCTCAACATCCTTGAGGCAGCAAAGAACCACGGCGGCTGCAATGTGCTGTTCTCTTCATCGGCAACGGTGTACGGTGAGGCTCAGGACCTTCCAGTGACAGAGCAGACCCCTCGTCTTCCTGCAACATCCCCATACGGAAACACAAAACAGATGTGCGAAGACATCCTACGCGATGTAGTAAAGGCTACGGCTGATTCAGAAGGAACGGTGAAAGGCATTGCCCTCCGCTACTTCAACCCTATCGGAGCGCATCCGTCCGCATTGATCGGTGAACTTCCGCGCGGAGTTCCGAACAACCTCGTTCCGTTCATCACACAGACAGCAGTGGGAAAGCGCGAGTGCCTGAGCATATTCGGAAACGACTATCCGACCGAAGACGGCACCTGCCTTCGTGATTATATTGATATAGTGGATCTGGCCAAGGCGCACGTGGCAGCTGTTGCCCGAATGCTTGAAGGAAGAATGAAGGAGGGATATGAGATCTTCAACGTCGGCACAGGCCGTCCGGTCTCAGTCTATGAGCTTGTGACTGTCTTTGAGAAGGTCAACGACCTGAAACTCAACTATAAGTTTGCTCCTCGCCGCCCTGGCGACGTTGTGGCCATCTGGGCTGACACCCGTCTGGCGAACGAAGAGCTCGGCTGGAAGGCCGAACGCCCTCTCGAGGAGACCCTCGCCTCAGCCTGGGCCTGGGAAAAGCACCTTGCAGGTAAGTAGTATAAGTATATAAAATAAGCATTCCCGTCTTTTCAACCGGTGTTGATCAGGCGGGAATGCTGTATTCTGTTCTGACTGAAGGATTACTCCTGCTTTGAAACTACTGCGCTGAGTTTCTCGCAGAGCTCGTCGAGCTTCTCGAACATTTCCTTTGTAAGGTTGTTGTAGAAAGCCTTCTTGTTACCCTCTGGATGACTTGCTCTAGTCTTGAGGCTGTTGTAAAGCTCTACTGCCTCATCAATTATCTGTGCGATCTCGTCAGCGTCCTTGTGTGGGTTGAGCGCAACGAAGAGTGCGCAGTCATCAATGAATTCAGCTACGAAATACTCGATGTCTTTCTTGAAAACTCTAAGGTTCATAATAATTCGAATTAATTAAGGTTTGTGTGTTATAACCTCGCAAAGTTAATAAATTTTATTAAGAAACAAGTGCTGCAGATTATTTTGTCGCAGGCTATAATCTTGTCGCTGCAACGAGTCTGTGTGAGTTCTCGTAATAATCTGCGTCTCCTGGGATCAGGGAGTTGATGCGCACCCTGTGTGACGAGTGGATTATCCTGTTGTTGCCCAGATAGATTCCCACATGAGTGATCCTCATAGGCTTTTCGTCAGTAGCCGGAGTACCGAAATACACAAGGTCTCCTCGCTCCAGATTTGCCACGGCAGCCAGCGCTCCCTCTCTGTCATAAGTTTCAGGCCCTCCATGTCGAGGAACCTCCACCCTGTCTCCGCAGAAAACCTGCTGCGAAGCATTCCTCGGCAGCAGTATGCCGTTCATTATATGGCTTATACGAACAAGTCCGCTGCAGTCTACGCCCTTCGCCGACATTCCTCCCCAAAGGTACGGCACTCCCAGCAGCTTCTCCGCCTCAGCGATTATCTTCTCAGTCATCTCAGGTGAAATGCTTTCAGCAGAGCCCTCTCCTTTGGCGATGGATGTCCATCCTTCGTGCAGCTTCAGTTCCTTTGAAGGTACGTATCCTGTCTTGCCCGACGGCAGCATCACCTGCGTCCATCTGCCTTTGAGTGCCTTGCCGGCACGTTTTTCTGAATATTTCACCTGCGGACCGAATCTGAGGATATCGCCCCCGACAAGGTCGCACAAAGTCGGCGACTTGAACGAAGGCTCGGTGTATATATGTCCATATAATTCATTATACATCACCTTCGGTGCGTCTTTATATGCCTTCAGCTCCTCTTCTGTCATTTCTACAAGGCCTTGATTGGTGCACCATGCACGGTAGGGTTGAGGTGTGATGACCTCCATCCAATAGCTCTGCTCGCCGACGATTTCCACGACTGTTCCCATCAGCTCCTGAGTCTCGAGCGGCGATTCATAATCTGGCTTCAGCCTGAGGTAGCTCGTTGAAAATTCCACCACCGCCATCCTCTTTTCTTGGGCTGACGCGCCTGCGGCAGCTGCCAGCATAATCAATATTCCTATGATCTTTTTCATATTCTCTTCATGCATTTCGTTATGGCAAAATTAGGAAAATATGACTAATTTTGCGAGATATGACTAACGATTTTACGAAATATGGTTTCCCTGACGGGAAAAGATATAATTCCTTCGTCGGCTACTTCAAGAGGAAGTACGGTGAGCGCCTTCAGAAGATAGTTCTGGATGCTGGTTTCACCTGTCCGAACCGCGATGGAAAAGTCGGAAGGGGAGGGTGCACCTATTGCGACAATGCGGCCTTCCATCCGTCCTACAGTACGGCCGGCAAAAGCCTCCATCAACAGATGGATGAGGGAATAGAATTCCATAAGGTGAGGTATCGTACTACAGAACACTATCTTGCTTATTTTCAGTCATTTTCAAATACATATGCCCCTTTGGAAAGGCTCAAGACTCTGTACGAGGAGGCTCTTTCTCATCCGCAGGTTGTCGGTATAGTCATAGGCACCAGGCCGGACTGTGTGGACGAGGAGAAGCTGGACTATCTGGCGGATCTTGCCAAGGGAAAAGTGCTTGAAGGCTGGAGCAGGTCGCTTTCGGATGGTCAGGAGAGGACTGAGCCTGTTGTCATTGTGGAGTACGGAATAGAGTCCTGCTATGACCAGACGCTTCTTCGTATCAACCGAGGCCACGATTTTGAGACTGCCCGCAGAGCAGTGACCATGACAGCGGAAAGGGGACTGGACGTGGGTGTGCATTTCATCCTGGGACTTCCGGGAGAGACCAGGCAGATGATGCTTGATTCCTGCGACCTGATCAATGCCCTTCCGATACGTTCGGTCAAATTCCACCAGCTTCAGTTCGTCAAGGGGACGAAGATGGAGAAGGAGTACGAAGAAAGACCTCAGGATTTCGAGAGGTTCAGCCTCGAGGAATATATAGACTTCTTCGTGGATATGCTCGAGCGTCTCCGTCCGGACCTGTTCATAGAACGTTTTGTAGGTGAGGTGCCGCCGCGTTTTGTGAATGAGACCCCTTGGGGCCTCATCCGCAACGTTGAACTCCTCCGTCTTCTCGAAAAACGCCTGGAAGAACGTGACACCTGGCAGGGCAGGTGCGAAAAAACCCCTCAAGGTCTTTAGAGATTCGGAAAATATTGTTACATTTGCCAAATTTTAGACATAAGATGCAGACTTTTACTAACTCTCCGATTATCGAAGGATTGACCTTCGACGATGTTTTGCTTATTCCAGCACATTCTGAGGTGCTCCCTAGAACTGTGGATGTATCAAGCAAGTTCACTAGAGACATCACTCTCCAGACTCCAATCGTTTCTGCCGCAATGGACACTGTAACTGAGGCTGAACTCGCGATCGCTATGGCTCGTGCCGGCGGTATCGGTGTCATTCACAAGAATATGTCCATCGAGGAGCAGATGAACCAGGTGCGTCGTGTCAAGAGAGCTGAGAACGGTATGATCTATGATCCTGTAACCATTCATCCGGATGCTACAGTAGGCCAGGTTCTCGGTATGATGGCACAGCATCACATCGGTGGTATTCCTGTTGTCGATGACAACGGCTACCTCGTTGGTATCGTGACAAACCGTGACCTTCGTTTCCAGAGAGATCCGAAGATGCCGGTGTCTGAAATTATGACAAAGGAGAACCTTGTGACAGCACAGAAGGGCATCAGCCTTCCTGCAGCTACAGACATTCTCCGTCAGTACAAGATCGAGAAGCTCCCTGTAGTGGACGCTGACGGCAAGCTCGTCGGCCTCATCACTTACAAGGACCTTATGAAGATAAAGGACAACCCTATCGCATCAAAGGACAGCAAGGGCCGCCTCCTCGTGGCTGCGGCTGTAGGTGTGAACTCTGAGACTATCGAGCGTATCGAGATGCTCGTAGGAGCAGGTGCTGATGCAGTGGTTGTCGACACAGCTCACGGACACTCACAGGGTGTTCTTGACGTGATCAAGAGAGCTT
Source organism: uncultured Bacteroidales bacterium (assembly GCA_947367375.1). Taxonomy (GTDB): domain Bacteria; phylum Bacteroidota; class Bacteroidia; order Bacteroidales; family UBA932; genus Cryptobacteroides. Next base: position 5,658 of record CANBDZ010000116.1, read on the forward strand.
GCGACGCTCTTCCAGAGGTTCAGATCGTAGCAGGTAACGTAGCAACAGCAGAGGGAGCCAAGGCTCTTGCAGATGCTGGCGTAAGCGCTGTAAAGGTGGGTATCGGACCTGGATCTATCTGTACAACCCGCGTTATCGCAGGTGTAGGTATGCCACAGCTTTCTGCAGTGATGATGGCTTCTGAGGCACTCAAGGGTACAGGTGTTCCTGTAATCGCTGACGGTGGTATCCGTTATTCAGGTGACGTAGTGAAGGCTCTCGCAGCAGGTGCAAGCACAATCATGGCAGGCTCACTCTTCGCAGGAGTTGAGGAGTCACCGGGAGAGACTATCATCCTTAACGGACGTAAGTACAAGTCTTACCGTGGTATGGGTTCACTTGAGGCTATGCAGCAGGGCTCAAAGGACCGTTACTTCCAGGACATGGAGGCAGACATCAAGAAGCTCGTTCCAGAGGGAATCGTTGCACAGGTTCCTTACAAGGGAACTCTCAACGAGGTTGTTTACCAGCTTGTAGGTGGTCTCCGTGCAGGTATGGGTTACTGCGGTGCACCGAACATCGAGAAGCTTCGTGAGGCTAAGTTCGTACGCATCACCAACGCAGGTTACCTCGAGGGTCATCCACACGATGTGACCATCACTCGCGAGGCACCTAACTATTCGAGATAGTAAGCCTATGAGGCGTATAGTTCTCATATCAATCATAGGGATCGTCCTGCCGGCATTAACGTCGTGCAGGGCGATTTCCTCCTTTTTAAGTAAAGAGGAGGCTGTGGCCGAAGTTGGCTCTGCCCGTCTTTACAGGAGTGATCTTAACATGGTGATTCCTAAAGGAATAGCTTATGAGGACAGCGTACGTCTTGCTAAGAGTTACATAAACACTTGGGCTCTCGACCAGGTCTTCCTGTCGATAGCCGAGCAGCAGCTCTCCAAGTCGGAGAAGGATGTGACCAGGGAACTGGAAGACTACAGGACCTCGCTCCTTAAGTACCGTTACGAGCAGCTGTATGTGAACGAACGCCTTGACACGGCTGTGTCCGATGACAAGGTGGAAGAGTATTATGAGGCGCATAAGGACAAGTTCATTCTGCGTCGTCCGCTGGTCAAGGCCCGCTTCCTGAAGATCTCTGCAGAGTCTCCGACTTTGAAGGAACTGAAGAAGAAAATGTCTTCCGAGGAAGTCAATGACCTTTTTGATGCGGACAGTCTGGCATATTCATCGGCTTTGAAGTTCGAGATATGGCAGAACAATTGGGTCGACATAGCTTTGGTGGCAAGTGAGTTGGGAATGGATTACACCTCAGTTCTTGCTTCTATGAAGGGCAAGTGGGTGGAAAGGACAGACACTACAGGCATAATGACTGTAGCATACATATCAGAAATCATATCCGAGGGCCACGTGGCTCCGATCGAGTACAGCACACCTTCGATCAAGGACATGATAATCAGCGTCAGAAAACAGCAGCTTGTTTCCACTTTGGAACGCGATTTGTTGAACGAGGCGCGCGAAAACGGACAATTTGTAATCTTAAAATAATAGTATGAAGCGATTCCGCATACAGAAACTTATGGCGGTTGCTGTGGTATTTTGTGCTGCAGCTCTTTCCGCATCTGCGCAGAAATATAATAACGGTCTGATCGATAAGACTATAGCTGTTGTCGGCAACGAGTTCATCATGCTCTCTGAGCTTGAGGAGGAGATGAAGGCACAGGGATTCGGCTATATGTCTGACAAGGCCGGCAGATGTGAACTCCTTGAGACTATGATGACTACGAAGCTCTTCCTTATGCAGGCAAGAGTGGACTCACTCGAAGTGAACAAGGATATGGTGGAGAGTAATCTCGACGACTATATGGCTAACATCCTTACCTATTACGGAGGTGAGGAAGGAGTCGAGAAGCAGTACGGCAAGCCGGTGTACAAGCTCCGTCAGGATCTCCGTGCGGACCTGCAGGACAAGACCCTTGCAGAGCAGATGCAGCAGGAGATTGCAAAGAAGATTCCGGAGTTGACACCATACGATGTCCAGAAGTTTGTGGATGCTACAGATCCTGAAGATCTTCCGCTCGTACCGATGAAGTACCAGCTCAGCCAGATCTGCATCTATCCGGACAGAGAGGC